>CAYMBM010000028.1:0-7211 GCA_964388705.1 uncultured Candidatus Saccharibacteria bacterium | reverse complement strand
TGATATCTCGGTAGCTACACGACTCGAGAAAGAAGTAACATTTTTGGATGTTAATCCAGAGGTCGCACTGGTGGGCAGTAACTACAAACATATGGATGCCCAAGGCCATTTAACTGGAACGGTTACCAACGTTTTTACTCATCCTGATGACCTTAAAAGTGCCCTCGTAACCTGCAACCAGTACGGTCATGGCTCAGCAATGATTCGCAAGAACATATTGGAGCAGACGGGAATGTATGAAAATGTTGGTCATGTTGAAGATTACGATCTGTGGGTTCGTATAAGCCAAGTAGCTCAAGTTGCCAATATTTCGGAACCTCTGTATGTGTGGCGCAAAAATGAAGCAGGTATTACGCTGAGCAATCAAGAACTACAAATTAAACAAACGTTTGCTATTCGCGACAAGGCTTTTAAGCACTACTTGAAGCATCGACGCCAGTATAGATTATGGAACTACCATCCCAGTGGTACACATTATCGTGATCGTAAGGCCGTACTTTACCGAGACTTCGCCTATTTATTTCTAAAACATAAACGATGGCTTAGTGCTATCTATATGCTAGTTTTAGCAACACTCATCCAGCCGCGCAACAAACGTAATTATCGATATTTATTAACCACGATATATAAACCCCGATCAGTTCAATGGGAGTATGAATGGATATAAAGCACCCCCAACTTAAGGACCCTGGTATTGATGTCATCATACCGACCTTTAACGGTATGCCCTGGCTAGAAGGTACTGTTAACAGTGTGCTGCAACAAAATTATAAGAATTTTCAGCTATATATTATCGATGATGGTTCTACAGATAGTGGTAAAACCGAAAAATATATAAAAAAACTAAAGGATCCAAGAATTCATTACCACAAAAAGAGAAATGGTGGACAAGCGACTGCTCGTAATTTTGGTATCAAAATCTCTGGGGCACCATACGTAACATTTTTGGATTCTGACGATGTCTGGTATCCAGATAAGCTTGAAAAACAGCTACGACTTCTAGAGAAAAACCCCAGTGTAGGTATGGTCTACGCTTTTCATAAATCGATTGATGACCGTGGTAAGCACGTGGGTAAAGTGAATTATGCTCAACGTGGTCACCTATTTCATTACCTTTTAGGCGGCAACAAAATTTCGGGGAGTGCAAGCATGGTGATGATCCGTAGGGCGGTTTTTGATCGAGTTGGTTTGTTTCATGAAGATTTTCTTATCGGTGAAGATTGGGAAATGTGGCTCAGAATTGCTAAGTCTTATCCCATCGACTACGTCCCTCATTACTTGGCGGATTTACGGGTTTTAGATGAAGGAATGCAACAAAACTTTCAAAAAATGGCCCAAGGCCTCGAGTATATGTTACCCATAATGATCGACGAGTTTAAACTTAATACGTCGGAGCGAGCTCGACTAATTGGCACTTGTTTAAGCGACGCCATGATTTTTTATTACGATAGTAACTCCATCAAAGATGCCCACCGCGCAATGTTAAAATTACTCTGGTTCAACCCAATAAAATTTATTCAAACCTTCGAGTTCTGGCGTTGGCGACAATATCTTAGAATTTTCTTTGCGAACGAACCTCTGAGAGTTATTCGCCGCACACTATCGCCAAGTTATCGACGACGCTGGATAAAGCACCATAAAAAAGATGGCGGACCCAAATGAGACCTGACCTAAGTGTGGTGATCCCGACATATAACCGCGAGAAAGAGCTTCTCGATACTATTCACGACGTACTTGCCCAGTCGCACAATAATTTGGAGCTGTTAGTAATAGATCAAACACTCAAACACTCACCAGAAACTACCCAGGCGCTAGCTGCTATAAAAGATGAACGGTTTCGTTATTATCAAGCTGACCCGCCTTCACTGCCAGCAGCCCGAAATTTTGCTCTGAAAGTCACCCACGCTCCGATTGTGCTATTTCTAGACGATGATGTCGTTGTTGATAAAGATCTGGTTAAGTACCATCTCTCGGCTTTTAAAGCACGTCCGGATGTCAGTGCCGTAGGCGGTCGGGTGCTTCAACACGGCTTTCCCATCAAAAAAGAGGTACTGCGTTTTGATAAATACGCTATCTCCCATGGGGTATTCACAGCCACTGAGCCCGCCTATACCAATGCCTTTCCGGGTGGCAATTGTGCCCTCCGAGTAACCAATGCCTTGAAACTGGGGGGATTTGATACCCGTTTCTTTGGCAATGCCTTTCGTGAGGAAAGTGATATGGCCTTTAAAATGATCCGGGCGGGCATGAAGATATACTATGAACCGCGCGCTAGTTTGCTCCACCTGGCAGCCCACTCCGGGGGAACTCGTTCGGCTAGCTACAGCGACATCCGTGATACACAGTTATTTTACGTCAACGAGCTGTTCTTTACGCTTCGAGCCGTGAAATTTAAAAATCTTTTACCAGCCTTGGCTAGAAAGCACCAAGAGTATTGTTGGGGTCTGGGTCGTAAAGTCCTAGTGAGTCGAACTGTGCTATTTATCTTTGGTATGCTAAGAGCTGTTGGTCGACAACTATTTATTAAACAAACTATTACCAAGGAGCGAAGTTCTTGAAAATTGGTATAGATGCTCGCCCCCTGCAAGGCGAAACTCAATATCGAGGCATTGGCAAGGCACTGGAATTTTTGCTAACAGCTCTGGCCAGCCAAGATTCACATGATCTTGATTACGTTTTTTATGTTGATAAAGGATTGCCCCGCCCACCCCTGCTAAAAATGTTTAAAAAGCACCGAATCATCGAAGTTCCAACTTCTCGTCTTGGTCGAACGCGATATATACGGTCAGTATTGCCATCATATCGGCCCATCAAGCCGAGTCCAAGTGACGTTGATGTTTTGCTGCAGTATGACGCTTCACTGGGCGTGCCAACCACCGTGCCTACTGTTACGGCTTTCCACGATCTAATTCCTATATTGTTTCGGGGTCAAGAAAAGCAAAAACTAGCTAAAGGTACCCGGCGAGTAAAAAATGCCTTGGCCCGTAATATGTATTGGCAAAAGTATCTGCGAGTGCTAAAAAGTTACAGACGCTCTGCATTAATAATCCCCATATCACAAGCCTCTAAAATCGACTTATTGAAATACTACCGTGGGATTAGTGGCAATAAAGTTAAGGTTGTACCCCTGGGTGTAAACCAAAAACCTTCCTACCGAGACGCTTCGCACGAAGTACGAAAGTTGGCCGCCAAACCATATTTGTTATACGTTGGCGGTATTGATCTTAGAAAAAACATTGTCGAACTTTTGCGCACTTTTTATGCACTAAAACCAGAGCACCCTGACTTACGTCTCATTTGTGTTGGTAAAGAATTTGATCTAGATGATCAAATGACTGATTTAGGCTGGTTTGATATTCTTGGCAGTCAGGCAAGATATGCCAAAGACGTGTTATTGCCCGGATTTTTGTCTGACACTGACGTGCAATATTTGTATGCTCACGCTAAAGTCTTTGTTTTCCCCAGTCGTTACGAAGGTTTTGGCTTACCAATACTCGAGGCCATGCAAGCCAGTTGTCCGGTTGTGGCTTACAATAACTCATCGATACCAGAAGTAGCCGGCGAAGCGGCGTTATTAGTGGAAGAAAATCAGCCTATGGCTTCAGCTGTTCAGCAGGTACTGTCAGATCCCACCTTGCGTGATCGGTTAATTGCCAAAGGCCTAAAGCAAGCCAGAGCCTTTACATGGGAAGAAACCGCCATAGGTACATTAAAAGCGCTAAAAAAGGCAGCTGGAAAATAATGTCACGTGGTCGTGTTCGTTTGGCAGTCGACATGAACGCGGCCGCAAAAGCCAATCGATCAGGGGTTGGTAATTACAGTGCGGAATTAATTTCGGCCTTGTCCAAGCAGTCCAACGATTCTTTGGCAATAGTTGGTCATTATCATAATTTCTTAGGCCAGGATAGTGTTGCTGCATTGCCTCAAGCTCCAAATATCCGTTACCGAGTCAGTCATCTGCTGCCTGAAAAAGTTGTCAACGTACTCCGACGGCTTAATATACATGTACCCTTTGAGCTACTGACCAAAACACGAGCAGATGTACTACTGTTTCCCAACTACCTTGTCCAGCCAAGTTTGTTCAAAGCCCCCACAATAACTGTTATCCACGACCTAGCTTATCTTGATTTGCCAGAAACTGTCAGTCCCAAAAATGCTCGGGACCTAATTCGTTTTGTGCCTTGGTCGATAAAGCACTCTGAAAAAGTTGTGGCTGTTTCGGAATTTACCAAACGCCAAGTCATTCATCACTACCAAGTCAATCCTAAGAATGTCGCCGTTATATACTCAGGAATTGATCCGGCAATTTACTATACTCGTCCAAAGGCTGAGGTTGTTCGGATTCGTCAACAGTTTAACTTACCAGAAAACTACATTTTGTTTACAGGTAACCTAGAACCTAGAAAAAACATTCTGAGAATCTTGGAGTCCTATGAATCATTGGACAAATCTCTGCAGAATAAATATGCTCTGGTTTTAGCCGGTTCCAAGGGCTGGCTGGACACCGAGATTAATACTGCACTTAAAAAATATGGCAGTGACGGCGCTAATATTTTGCAGCTTGGATACGTTGAAACATCATTGCTGCCAGCTTTATACAGTGGAGCTTCGCTGTTTGTCTACCCGTCCCGTTACGAAGGTTTCGGTATGCCGCTACTGGAAGCCATGGCTTGTGGTACTCCCGTAATTGCTGGTAATAATTCATCACAACCCGAGGTTGTGGGTGCCGCCGGCTTACTTGTAGATGCTCAATCAACTCAGGCGATCGCTCAAGCCATGACAAAATTGCTGACTGATCAAAAACTGGCTATATCTCTATCCGCTAAAGGTCTCGATCAAGCTAAGAAATTTACCTGGCAAAAGAGCGCCCAAGCCTTACAAAAGGTGATTAATCATTCAAATCATGAAAACTGATAATAAAATCATTACCTATGCTCAAGTTCCCAAAATAGTAAAAGCTCTACGCAATAAAGGTAAGCGAATCTGCTTTACAAGTGGCTGTTATGACTTACTCCATTTAGGCCACGTACTTCATTTCAATTTTTGCAAAAAACACGGTGATATATTGATAGTTAATGTTGGCAATGATGAAACTGTACGAGACCTGAAAGGGCCAGGCCGACCTATCCTACCAGCAAATGTCAGGGCCAGAACTCTATCTGCACTAGAAATTATTGATTATGTTGTGATCAGCGAAGAAGCTGGTAAGATGGATCATTCTGAGCTTATAAGCATAGTCAAACCTGCCGTTTATGTGGTCAATGCGACTGACAGTCACATTAAAGAAAAATATCAAATTAGTGCGCAGGTTGGCACAAAGTTGTTGCTCACAAGGCGTACACCGCCAAAAGATGCCAAAGGAATTTCTTCAACATTGCTCGCTCAAAAGCTCAATAAAATCTAGGCAGCTTGTGGGGGAACTTGAATAATCCTGGACCGGATTTGATTATCTATAAAAATTGGCAATGCTTCTGGAAAAATTTCGTCACCTACTCTTTCACCTACTAGATCCGCCAGCCAGCTTTCAACATCATGCCCAATTCGACGCTGAACCTCAAAAGTTGTTTCACCATCAAAATGCTCTCGGCCGGCTTCATTAATGATTCTATATTTTTCGTTTGCTTCATTTTTATTCACCCGGGCATCAAAATTACTAACTTCACCAGTTGGTTCGGCCCAATCACTGCCGACGGTATAATCATCAATGTAGTGCATCACTAAAAAAGCGTCATTTTCGGCTGCTTCTGCAAGAGTGCTTTCCTCAGCATTGTCAAAGATATGCTGTACGGTTGCAAGCGAATTATGCCCAACGGCACCGGCTAGCCAAACCACTCGATCAGAGAAACCGGCTGCTAGCATGGCTTCTCCAGATTGATGTTCAGCTTTTTCATAAGCTGCCCAGGTAAGCCCTTCTTTTTCAGCAATTGCCTTCTCAACTTTTTTGTAGTGATCATGTAGGGCCGCGGCGGTCATCATATCCTCTACCAAATCTTTATCAAAACCCAGTAGCTCACCAAACTCACGAGCCCGAGCTGCTTCGACTAAGCAATGTTCTGAGACATTGCCCCACTCGCGCTCACCCTCTTGGTTACGATCCCACAGGCCGCTTGCTTTATGTAAACGAAGTGCATCCTTTAAATGAACCCCCAATTTGACAAAATATCGAGTTTTTTGATTTTCAAAATCGTTGGCGTGAGGAAGAGAAGGTGTTTCTGACATGTGTCTATTTTATCATATAAACTGTTTGTCGTCAAATATGGCTGTGCATCGGCACAACCCCCTCAAGTTTATCCTCTAAAGCTTTCACGTCGGCGTCTACCATGATTTTTACCAGCTCATCAAACTTCACTTTTGGTTCCCAGTCCAGCTGTTTTTTAGCTTTGGACGCATCCCCGATTAGTAAATCAACTTCGGCAGGTCGAAGGTATTTTTTATCAAATTTGACGTGCTTTTTCCAATCAAGCCCCGCGTAATCAAAGGCTTGCTCGACGAACTCTTTGATAGTGTGGGTCTCCCCAGTAGCAATGACGTAATCATCTGGTTTAGACTGTTGGAGCATTAGCCACATAGCCTCTACATACTCCTTGGCATAGCCCCAGTCGCGTTTAGCATCAAGATTTCCCAGATACAGGTTGTCTTGTAACCCATGTTTGATTCTAGCTATAGCGTGAGTAACTTTGCGAGTTACAAAGGTCTCGCCGCGGCGCGGGCTTTCGTGATTGAACAAAATGCCGCTACAAGCAAACATATTGTAGCTTTCCCGGTAGTTAACGGTAATCCAGTGTGCATACAACTTGGCCACACCGTAGGGTGAACGCGGATAAAAGGGTGTTTTTTCGTTTTGGGGGATAGTCTGAACTTTACCGAACATTTCACTCGACGATGCCTGATAAAACTTGGTCTTAACCCCACTTTCTCGAATGGCATCCAAGAGACGTAGTGTGCCTAGTGCCACAATGTCACCTGTGTATTCCGGTATATCAAATGACACCCGGACATGGCTCTGGGCCCCTAAGTTATATATCTCATCTGGCTTAACGTCTTTTATGATCTGGTTGATAACTGAACTGTCGCCAAGGTCACCGTAGATGAGCCGTAACCGCAGGCCCTTGTCATGTGGGTCTTGATATATGTGATCGATACGATCCGTAGTAAAGGTACTAGTCCGACGGATGATGCCGTAAACTTCATAACCTTTGTCTAAGATCGGA
>CAYMBM010000027.1:0-7365 GCA_964388705.1 uncultured Candidatus Saccharibacteria bacterium | reverse complement strand
ATCGGGCTTTAACCGTTGCGGCACAGCGTGGGAATTTCACCCACTTCCAGCGTTTTTATTGTTAACCACTATCAGCATAGCACGCCCAAACGTATGGCCTTGTAGTATTTTTTGCTTGTTTTTTGCGTTGCTGGGCAGTATAGTTGTCGGCCATGGCCGATTTTGACTACGAATCTTTAGTCTACAGTGATCGTAAGGCGATACATGACGCTTTGGCTGAAACTACTGTTAAGCATATATTGGCCGCCCAGGGTCTTTTTGAGCCTATGCCCTTTGACACCGCCGCAAGTCCGTCTCAAATGCTAGAAACTGTCCACTTGCCGGCTGCCCCAACTACATTTGATGAGATAAACGCTCTTGGTACCATTGCCGGCGGTGACTTTTATAATTACGCCGTCGACACACTCCACAAGCAACCATGGTTTTTTAATACAATGCGGGCACTTATGGAAGACGGCCATCATATTTTTCCGGTTACACCGCATGGAAACATTGCGGACATCGCTTTTTGGCAAGCCGGTTGGATACAGGAAATTGGTCAGGATGATTGGCCAGAGCGCAATGCTGATGCTATCAGCCGTGGGGTCACGACCATCAAGGCTTTTGATATGGCGGCATCTGAAGTTGTACAGAAGTTAGGTCATGTATTTTTAAGTTTTCCTAGGACACCAACTATCGATGCCTTGGCCGAGAGCTTTAAACAACAAGCTGTGAGCGGTGAAGCGCCGCCAATTGATATAGACCAGCTTATTACAACCAACAATAAAAATATGCGCAGCGAGGTAAAAACATGGTTGTCTCTAGGCCTGGCTCATCGCCTTGGACGGCGAGCTGTGGGCAAAGCCTTCCATTCTGCCTGGTCCGGCAAAACTGACAAGGTCTTGTGGGGAGATGATCATCGACCGACAACGATCAAACTCGGCAAAATATCTAATGGAACGATCGATCTCGTAAAACATGGTCTGGTACTCCCAGTGGCTATTTGGTATGGAGAAGATCCCGTGCTAGAAGTTGGGGAATTAACTAAAGTCACATCTGAAAAAGATGCTCGAAGGGTTCAACAATGGCAGGCTGAAACCCTAGAACTTAAGTTAGGCTTTCCACACGGAGCTGTAACGCTTGAAGCTGCTTAGTGAAAGCTTACGAGAGTAATCGCTAGTAGCCCAATCGCTATTCTATAGTAAGCAAAGACCGCCAGTGTGTGCTTTGAGAGGTAGTTCAGTAGAAACCTGATAGCCAGTAGACCACTGACAAACGCCGTGACAATGCCGATGACAAATAAACCAGTTTCTTGATGAATTTGTGATAAGCCATTGCCGTTAGCCAGCACTTTGAGTATAGCCCCGGCGGTAATCGGCATCGCTAGAAAAAACGAAAACCTAGTGGCGGCTACTCTATCCATACCCGTAAATAGTCCTGCTGTAATCGTGGCACCAGAGCGCGAAATGCCTGGCATCACTGCAGCAGCCTGAGCAAAACCAATTGTTAACGCTTGCTTAGTAGAAGTGTCTTCGAGCTTGGTGTGTTGTCGCCGTCGTTTGGCGTACCACTCCGCCCAAAGCATTACAACAGCAGCCAATATTAGATCGACACTTACCAGCCGGACTGATCGAAAGGTTGATTCGGCGGCGCTTTCCAGTGCCACCCCCACTAACACCCCTGGTATTGTTGCCAAGATAATTAACAGAGCTAGTCGCTGTTTGTCATTTTTACCAAACAGTCCTAATAGTAACTCCCAGATGTCTTTGTAAAAGTAAGCGACCAATGCTAACAATGTCCCAAGATGCAAAGCGACATCAAACGACAAGCCATTATCGAATACACCCAAGGCGTGATGCACTAGCACTAAGTGACCAGAGCTACTTACCGGTATAAACTCGGTTAGTCCCTGCACGATGCCTAAAATCGCTGCCTGTAAACCATTCATTAGTTGTGATAAATATCCCGACGATTAAAAACAACCGCCGATACTATTAGTAAAATAATTGATAAACCAACCATCACCGCGACATTAGAACCTTTGAGGCCATGTTCAGCAATTGACGGGGTGTTGTAATAATGGAATGGCGAGAATTTTTCTATGGTCTTAATACCAGAGACATTATTAACAAATGACGTTAACAAATACGAACCAAAAGTAAACAAACCGGCCAAGCTACCTGCTACACCTCGCTTGCCAGTAATAGCTCCAATGGCAAAGCCGATGGTGCCAAAGACCAAAGTTAGTAGCCAGACACCGACCGTTGCCTGGAATAGCCGCAGAAAACTCATTTGTTCATGGATCATCATCAGACCAATCAGCACCCCAATGATGGCACCGCTAGAGATAATAAAACTAACGACCATACCGGCAATGAATTTTTCAATAAACACCCTTAGGCGTGAAACTGGTTGAGTCAGAAGTGTTTGCAGAGTACCTTGATTCTCATCACCGGCCAAAAGTCCCGTAAATAAGGTTACCCCCATAATGAGTGTCAGTAGCGGAATTCGAAGTGCAAAAACTTCTTGTGACACATAGCCAGGCACCGTTTTTAAACTGGCTAAGTTGCCGACAATTCCCTGAAGTTGCTTGGGTAGATTTTTCATCAGTTCATCAAAGTTGCCCCCGGAAAAAGAATGATAAAAACCCATCATTAACAGGGCCATGCCAATCACTCCTATGGTCCAAGAAACAACCATCCAACGTTTTTCGTACAGGGTCTTGCTGAGAATGGACCTAAACATTACCAGCTCCGTAGTAACCCATAAAGATTGTCTCCAGATCGGCTTCTTCAATTACCACGTCTTTGACCTTGTGTTTACCCAACAGCGCCAGCAATTCATTAATATCACCGGTAAACGTCATCTCTAGATTTGCCTCTGTAGCTTTACTCACCTTCGCGCCAGTGAGTTTTTTTAGACCAGAAATCATGGTTCTGTTTGCCCCATTCACCTGGACCCGTTTTGGTGAACTGGCTGCCAAGTAACTCATCCGTTGAACGTCAATAATACGTCCTTCGCGTACAAACGCCACTTCGTCGCAAACTTCTTGAACCTCACTGAGCATATGGGACGAGACAAACGTGGTTTTGCCCTGCTTTTTATAATCTAGAATGATCTTGTTGAACTGGGCTTGGATAAGTGGGTCAAGTCCAGTTGTTGGCTCGTCCAAAATCAGTAACTCTGGCTCATGCATCAAGGCCGATACCAGACCAACTTTTTGGCGGTTCCCTCGGGATAGTGTGTTGATTTTACGATGCAAGTTGAGCTCAAGCGTGGAGGCCAGTTCACGAATTCGTTTCATCGGTACCCCACCCCGCAGTTGGCTAAAATACGTCAATTGTTGCAGACCAGTTAGTCCACCATCAAGCGTTATATCACCTGTCAAAAAGCCAATCCGTCGACGAATTTCCAAACTATCTTTTACACTATCCAATCCAAAAATACTGATACTACCCTCTGTTGGACGAATGAGATCAATAATCATATTGATGGTTGTGCTTTTGCCAGCACCATTGGGTCCCAAGAAGCCAAATACTGCACCTTTTTCAATATCAAGCGAAACCTCGCGGATACCCAAACTTTTTCCATACATTTTGGTTACATTATTGAGTTTGATGACCGCTGGCATAGCTCTATTTTACCGTGCCTTTTGCTTTAGTGCACTCAGTCTTGGAATAAAGGCTTGAGCAGCGCCGTCCAGCCCTAAAACTTTCAAGGCGCCAATCAACACATACAACTCATCTAGTTTTACCTGATCCACAACCTTACTGGCTTCCATGGTTTGAAAAAAATGTTCGACCTTTTTTACCAACCACTTTTCTTCTGCTGGTTTGACCTGATTTGTAGTGATTGTCTTGATGGTGCCGCTTTTTACAAGTTCCAGTGAACGAGCCGAGTGATCGCGTTTTTCTAAGTGTCCACGCTTTATTAGGTTGCCAACATGCAACGCGACTGTGGCGACCGATGTGTAATCTAGCCCGGACATGATTTCCCGGTAGCTGGGACTATAACCATGCTTGGCAATAAAGGCTTCAATGAAAGCTAATAGTTCTTGCTGCTTTTTGGTGGGACGAATAGTTGAGGTGTTGGTCGTACTAGGCATGATGACGCACCCTCCTAGGAGCCTGTTGCCCCCTAAAGACCCATAGTTTATACCAGATGTAATTCCAAATGGTGAAGAAACCGGCAGCAATAAACTGTCCAATCTTGGGCTGGATTCCAAAATGATTCTTTAGTAACGCTAAGATAAGAAAATTCAACAAGAAGGCATTTAACGCCGTGTAAATAATATAGCGCTTGGTTGCTACGAATAAGGTTGTGGCTCGGGTAGTTTTAAATGCCCAATACCTCTCAACAAGAAAGTTAAGTGATATTCCTACTGCATTACCAATGAAATTGACCCAAAAAAGTGGCATCCGGCCATTCAGAAAAACAATGATTACATAGCCACTCCAAAACCATAGTCCGCCGCCAACCATGTATTCGCCAATGCGCGTTAACTCTTTTTTTTGCTTTTTTTTAAACCTAAACATGATGCTTTCGCTTTTCGTTCAGTATAGCAGGTGCCACAGCTATACCGGCTAACCCCCACCACACATAGGCAAGCGTATCGTCCGTCCAGGCATGCGAAGTCATGTTAACGATAATCAATCCCACAAAACTTGCCAGCAGTGACAAAGCCAGCACTCTATTTCGTGTATTGTATAGATGAACAACAACCAGAAACTGAATGGCAATAAATAACACCAGTCCGATAACCCCAATCTCTTGTCCAATTTGTAAGTAATAATTTTCAGCTAATCTAGCCGGATGTTTTGTATTACGCAAAGAAGCCGGTCCGGCACTACCCACACCAGTGCCAAATGGATGATTGATAATATCGTGCAGTCCGTTTTTAAAAGCCGAGGCTCTCTGGGCATTGGAGCTCACCGAAGAAGTTGACCGGTTACTGGTATGAAAAAAGACGTTTTGGAATAAATAGGTGTTTCGAAACAGTAAGACCGTCCCGACTAAGATAGTTATAGCTATAACGGCACCGGGTAAGACGAGGCTACTCTTGCGGGGCGGCGGTTTGAACGATAGCGCCAGAATAATTACCAAACTTATAAATGCTCCAGCCCAAGCCGCTCGTGAATAAGTTCCAAACAGAACAATCAAACTGGCCAGTAACAGCAACATAAATCTTTTGCGGTATGGATTATGCGGCTCTTTAATGATCAGGGCTACCAGAATCGAGCTGATAACTAGTAGGTAAGCTCCCAAAGGATTAGGTCCACGCAAACTAGACTGAACTCGAACTAGGTTTGGTTGATTATCAATAGTCTTATATGGAGCGATGGTCTGAGCATTGTAACCAAAATGGCCCAGAAAATCTTTTGGTAATATTGTCATTTGTAGTAGGCCAAAACTAACCACCAGTATTGCTGGGATAATGATAATCCGCCGCCACGGAACTTTGGTATGAAATTGTTTAACTAGCGAAATCGACAATACTAAAACGAAAAAGCCAATTAGTCGACCATCGACCAATAAACCATAAATGACAGCCGGTCGACTTACTCTGGCTGTTAATAAATCATACGAGGCAACTACTAGGATCAATAAACCATAAAGTACTGATAAAATAATCAGTTTATTTTTGATATACAACCTAGAACTTTGCCAATGAGTTACAACAAAGCCCACCAGTAACACAAATAAGGAAGCCAGGGCTATTTCTTTCCAAATTTTAAACAAATCTAGGTGCTTTAGGTGGCTGGCCAAAACGACAACCAAAAAGGCGTAAAAAGGCGCAATTACTAGTATAGCCATGACACCTCCCTTTAAGACCTTGGCAATCCACGGTTTAGCTAATGCTCGTGCGTCGTATTTTCTATTCCATATACCCATTGATGCTATATTAACTATATATCATGAAGAGCAATGCTTCCCTACTGTACAACGCCTTTTTGGTCATTGGTGATTTTCTGGCTTTGGTGGCAGCCTTTGTCGGGGCTTATATACTCAGGGTTACCCTGGATAACCGGCCGCTCGCGGCTCAGGTTCATGCCAAAACATACTTGGGAGCCTTTTTAGTGCTGCTTCCCTTTTGGATCCTAATTTTTGCCCTGCTAGGACTCTACACCAATAACATTCATGAAAAACGCTTTAGCGAGATTGGACGCTTATTTGTAGGTTCCTTTGTTGGCCTTATGTTTGTGGTGTTTTTAAATTTTTTGTCCCTAAAGCCTCTGTTTCCGGCCAAGTTGGTACCTATTTATGGGTTTGGATTAGGCTTTGTGTTTCTGGTCATTTTTCGCAATCTCGCCCGATTGATTCGTACTACGTTGTTTCGATACGGCATTGGGATCACTAATATACTCATTATTGGTAATACCAAGGTAGCTGGTGAGTTAGCGGATTCCCTGACGGATACTTCTCAATCTGGCTACCGAGTTATCGGACTCGTTGGGGCAATTCATGGTAAACATCGCGAGCGCTTGAAGATATTCGATAGTTTTAAAACCGCCCAAAAAGTAATTGGCACCGATTCCATTCACAGCATCGTACAGACTGAACTTTATGCTGATAACGAAAAGAATAATGAAGTTCTAGAGTTTGCCCAAACTCACCATATTGCCTATCGTTTTATCCCAGGTAATACCGAATTGTTTGTTGGCAACATCGACGTAGAGTTATTCCGTTCTTCCTTGCCGGTTATTGCTGTCCACCAAACACCGTTGTTGGGATGGGGGCGTATTATCAAACGTTTGTTTGACGTCGTGGTGGCAACGGTACTCTTAATTATCTTATCCCCAATCTTTTTACTTATATCAGTACTTTTGTTGTTGTCGGGAGGACCAATATTTTTACGCCAAACTCGTTTAACACGTTTTAATCACCAGTTCCGTGTCTTTAAATTCCGCAGTCACAAAACTCGTTATAACGGCCTGACGCCGGAGGAGGCGTTTACCAAAATGGGCAAGCCCGAATTTATTAAGGTGTACCGAGAAAATGGTGATCAAATACCTAATGATCCTAGGGTTAGTCGCATTGGCCGATTTCTAAGAAAAACAACCCTAGACGAACTGCCACAACTTATTAATGTTGTTCGTGGAGAACTTAGTCTGGTTGGGCCGCGGGCTTTGGTCCCTGAGGAATTAAGCATGTATGAAAAGAAGCATGCCATACTGAGCGTCAAGTCTGGGCTGACTGGTTTGGCTCAAGTATCCGGCCGGAAGAATATTAGCTTTGACGAACGCCGTCAGTTGGATGTCTATTATGTTCAAAACTGGAGTTTTTGGTTCGATTTGGTCATTCTAGCCAAGACCATCCGCGTTATCTTGCAAGGTAGCTGATGAAAGATCTAAAAAATCTCAAGGTAGCTATTGTGCACGATTGGTT
>CAYMBM010000026.1:0-7373 GCA_964388705.1 uncultured Candidatus Saccharibacteria bacterium | reverse complement strand
TAAGCCCCGGCAAGAAAATAACTGATAACGTACCAGGACATAAAGGGAATTACTAGTTGATAAAATTTACGCTTAATAAAGGTAAAATCCATAGGTCGAAGACTGTAGGCAGCGGCCGCCCCACTCAAGAACATGAAAAGTGGCATGTGAAATGAGTAAATTATTCTGAATAAAATATTGTCATCAAACCGCCCGCCCGTGCTTAAGAATTGGATAGAGTGCCCAAACACCACCAATATAATTGCTAAGCCCTTTAGAACATCAAGGTAACTGTTGTAAGGCTTTTTGGTCACAGCCGCTGTGGACATTTTAGAATGCTTGGCATTTCCCATGTACGTTTTATCATACCAGAGTCAATAGCTAGTTTCAGAGCTTTAACGTCATCTCTACATCTGTTATAATTACCAGACGACGAAAGATTATATGGATAAAACAGCCAAGATTTACATAGCTGGTCATACCGGATTGGTCGGCAGCGCCATTCACCGTTACCTTAAGTCGCAAGGTTACACTAACCTTGTCGGTAAGACCTCCAAAGAACTGGACTTAATCGACACCCAAGCTACCGACGCCTTTTTTGCGTCTGAAAAACCAGACTATGTCTTTTTGGCTGCGGCCAAAGTAGGTGGCATTCTGGCTAACAACACCTACCGGGCTGACTTTATTTATGATAATTTGCGTATCCAGAACAATGTGATTGGTTCGGCCTATAAGCACAAGGTTAAAAAATTACTTTTTTTGGGTAGTAGTTGTATTTATCCCAAAGACGCTGTCCAGCCTATGACTGAAGACAGTTTGTTAACCGGCCCGTTGGAATATACTAACGAACCGTATGCAATTGCCAAGATTGCCGGTATTAAACTCATTGAAAGCCTGAACATTCAATACGGCACCAATTACCTAGCGGTTCAACCGACCAACTTGTACGGCTACAACGACAATTTTGATCTGGAAAAATCACACGTTATGCCAGCACTCATTCGTAAAACCCTGCTGTGTAAATGGTTGGAAGACAAAAATTTTACTGCCCTGGCTAAAAACCTTGGCATGGATAATGATGAGGCCAAAATTGTCGAACTCCTATCTAAATACGGCATAATAAAAGATGGCCAGACAGTTACACTTAAAGTTTGGGGTACTGGCAAACCTTATCGTGAATTTCTGCACGTTGACGATATGGCTGAAGCTTGCGTGTTTGTCATGAATAATGTGAACTATAATGATCTATCTCAGTGCAAAACAGAAGTTATTAATACACAGATTAACATTGGTACTGGCACTGATATTACCATCAACGAGCTGGCTCACACGATAAAAGATATTTTGGGCTTCAAAGGCCAGATAGCCTTCGACCCAACCAAACCCGACGGCACCATGCGTAAACTTTTAAGTGTTAAGAAAATTAACGCTCTGGGCTGGAAGCACAAAATTGATCTAAAAGCCGGGCTGGAGCTTACAATTAAGTGGTATTTGGAGAATAATGCGTAGTCTCACTAACGATATTGAAATAGTTGCTAATAAAAAAGGGCGAATTAGCCTAAGAGAGCTTTGGCTGTATCGAGAACTATTTTTTTATTTGTCGCTTCGAGATATAAAAGTACGCTATAAGCAGACCATCTTGGGAGCTGGTTGGGCAATTTTGCAACCGCTGTTAGCGGCCGCTATCTTTACTCTGTTTTTCAATCGTGTTGCACATATTTCATCTGGTGCAGCGAATATTCCGTACCCAGTTTTTGCCTTTTTAGGCATCACCCTTTGGAACACTTTTTCTGGCGCACTTAGCAGCGTTAGTAACGCTCTCGTCAGCAGCCAGGGACTGATTACCAAGGTATATTTTCCCCGCCTCATACCACTTTTATCGGCCACAGCTTTGAGTATTGTCGACTTATTCTTTGCCGGTTTAGCTTTTCTAGGACTACTCATAATTTATGGCATTCTTCCTAAAGCTTTGGGAGTCGTTATCTTTCTGCCGGCTATTATTTTAATGTTAGTTGCGGCTTTGGGAGTTGGAGCATTCTTTGCTTCGCTAAATGTTAAGTACCGTGACGTCCGAACGGCTTTACCATTTATTATTCAGATTTTGTTTTTTATGACACCGGTTATTTACCCCATAACGCTGATTCCTCAAAGATTCCAAATTTTTGCTTATTTAAACCCTGCTACTGGAGCTATCACGGCCATAAAATCCGGACTCTTTGCTCAACCTATCAATTGGACAGGTTTTTTGATTTCTTGGGTTATGGCAATTTTATCGTTAATCATTGGCTTTTGGTATTTTGAAAAAACTGAGAAGAACTTTGTGGATATTATATGAAACCAGTCGTTGAAGTTAAGAATATCGGCAAAAGTTACATGATAAGCCACAAACAAAAGGCCGATACCCTTAAGGACGATATTGGTAATTTGCTGCGGCACCCTTTTAACAAAAACAGAAACAGTGAAAGGGAAAAATTCTGGGCTCTTAAAGACGTGTCTTTTGAGATCAATAAAGGTGAGATTTTCGGTATTGTTGGACGTAACGGGTCGGGTAAATCAACTCTGCTTAAGATTCTGTCCCGAATTGTCGATCCGACTAGGGGTTCCGCCATTTTAAGAGGCCGCACCGCTAGTTTGTTAGAAGTTGGCACTGGTTTTCACCCAGAACTAACCGGCCGTGAAAATGTATATCTAAATGGCTCTATGCTGGGTCTTAGTCGGCGACAAATTAATGAGCGATTCAATGAAATAATCGAATTTTCTGAAATTGAACGTTTCATAGATACCCCTGTAAAATTCTATTCCTCGGGCATGTATGTACGGCTGGCCTTTTCTGTGGCTGCTCACTTGGAACCGGACATTCTTATACTTGATGAGGTCTTGTCAGTTGGTGATGCTGGATTTCAGCAAAAGTCACTAAAGAAAATTCTAAGTAGTATGGAAGCCGGAAGAACCGTTATATTTGTCAGCCATAGCATGAGTGCGGTTCAACAACTTTGTAGTAGGGGTATCCTACTAGATAATGGGCACGTTGTGACTCACGGATTAATAGGTAAGGTAGCCGACAAATATCTGGAGATCGTCCGTTCTGGAGGATCAGAAGAAGCAACAGCATCTGAGTGGGAAAACGACGGCAGAATTAAAAATGATTACTTCATACCAAAAAAAATATATATAACCGACAAGGCGGGCAAAAATATTCGCAAGGCCACCGCTAACGATACTGATAAATGGATCAATATTGAAGCTGAAGTATTACAAGAAAATGATGAATATACTATCGGTTACATGATTAAAAATGAATATAAAAATTTACTTTATATGTCTCTTGCTAGTGATGTCCCTGACGATAAGCGCCAAACACTCAAAAAGGGTCATGTAAAAATGCGCGGCAAAGTCCCCAAACATCTTCTCAATGAAGGTCGATTCAAAATTTCACTAGTTGGTGGTATCTTTAACAAATTTTGGATTTTTGACCCTGAGTCTCATAACCCGTCAGTTGAGTTGGTTATTCAGGGGGGCTTGAGCCAATCACCATTTTGGAAAAATGCTCGATCGGGTATGGTAGCGCCTGATATTGAATGGGAAATTAGCTAAATGCCAACGCATTTATCAAAATACCTGGATTACTACGGTGAAAGTTCGGATGCTACTCCCGTTCTTAGTGCTGAAGAATGTCGAGTTATTCCATGGTTCAGAGTTGGTGGTGATAAAAAATATCGTTATAGTTACCCACTTACCAAACAATCGGTGGTTTATGACATGGGTGGATACGAAGGTGAGTGGACAACCAAAATCAATGACTTGTATGAATGTCGAATAGAAGTTTTCGAACCAGTAAAAAAATTTGCTGAAGCACTTGAGAAAAAATTTAAGCATCGTCCTAACGTACAGGTTCATGCGTTTGGTCTGGCAGGTTCAGCCCGAACTGAAAAAATTAACTTGGACTTGGCTTCTTCTTCAACATATAAAAAAGGCGGCCAAACTGAAGCAGTTAAGCTGATACGAGCGGCGGATTTTATACAAGAAAACACAAAGACAATTGACCTTATTAAAATAAATATTGAAGGTGGGGAATATGAACTGCTCGACCACTTGATCAAAACTGGCCTTATTACACAAATAAAAGAACTGCAGTTACAATTTCACGTTTTTGTGCCCAAAGCACGGCCGGAACGTTTGCGAATCCAGCAACTGCTCTCAAAAACACATACAATGACCTACAACTACCCTTTCATTTGGGAAAACTGGAGACTAAAATGAAGCAGCCTTTAGTATCCGTGGTTATGGCTGTATATAACGGTCAAGAATACCTAAATATTGCCATAGATAGCATTTTGCAGCAGACCTATAAAAACCTTGAGTTAGTCATTGTTGATGACGGTTCAACGGATAATAGTTCAGCTATCATTGCAAATTATTCTGAGCCCCGCATTAGATATATACACCAAGCAAATCAAGGCCTGGCTTCGGCTCTTAATCATGGTATTAACCAATCTAAGGGTGATTATATTGCACGGATGGATTGTGATGATATCTCATACCCAACTCGCCTAACGCAACAAGTTAATTTTCTGGAAAAAAATAAAAACGTGGCATTGGTGGGAACCAGTTTTGATCTCATAGATTTGGATGGGTGTATTATCGATCGTTCCATTCATCTAGATATGACCAGTGATCTTCGCACAGAGTTTTTAGTTCGAAATCCCTTTGGCCATGGAACAGTTATGGTGCGCAAGCAAGTTCTGAAAACTATCGGCTCATACGATACATCACAACCCATTGAGGATTACGAGTTATGGTGGCGGATAGCACAACAATATCCTGTTGCAAGTATTGCCAAACAGCTCTATGGCTGGCGGGTGAATCCATCAAGCATTTCTCATGGACATAACATTAAGAGACAGCGAGAGATTAGACAATTGATGAAAGCCATGTGGAACAAAGAGCTGTCCACCATTTCCAAAGCTATGGCCGTCAAGTCTTTCACGCACTATAAAAAACTCGGCCCTAAATACCAAGAGCAATATACTTATTTTATTGCGGCACTCTGTTACGCGTTCTGGCAGAAGAAATATTATGTTAAAGCTAGCAAATTATATAGCATTTTGATTAGACTTCCTGGCGGCAGGACAGCCTATAAAGATATTAAAAAGAATCCTCGTAGTCATAACTATAACTTGGCAAATCTATGAGAATACTCCATACTGTCGAATTTTATAACCCATCCAAAGGTGGTGCCCAAGAAGTTGTAAGACAATTAAGCGAACGCATGGTTGAGTTGGGGCACGATGTTACTGTAGCTACCTCTAAGGATCCCAACAGAACCTCTAAAACCATAAATGGAGTCAAGATTATCGAATTTAATATCAGCGGCAATCAAGTCGTTGGCATGACTGGCGAAGTCAAAAAGTATAAACAATTTCTCCAAGATAGCCAGTTTGATATCATGATGAACTACGCCGCCCAGCAATGGGCCACTGATCTGGCCTTTAAAGTACTTAATGATTTAGCTTATAAAAAAGTGCTCGTGCCTTGCGGTTATTCTGCCCTTTATAACCCAGACTTTTCAGACTATTTCGCAAAACTCCCAGACATTTTGAAAAAATACAGTGCCAGCATTTATTTAACCAAACACTATCAGGATTACGTATTTGCTCGAAAGCATAAAGTTAGAAATTTGCAGGTCATTCCAAATGGAGCTGACGAGCGGGAGTTTAATATGCCCGTCAATCCAACAATGTTCCGCGAAAAGTTTCAGATCAAGGACTTTTTTATCTTAGCAGTGAGTAATCACACAAACGCCAAAGGTCACAGGGAAACACTTGAGGCATTTAAAAAGCTGTCTTTTCCTGCCACTTTAGTTATTATTGGCGGTCAACAAAAAGATGGCTGTTATGATGCCTGCAATAAGACTGCTCAGCTGATTAATAAAAATGCCCCCGACAAACAAGTATTGCTACTACATCTTGACCGAGCAGCGACTGTAGAAGCTTTTAAATCAGCGGATGTGTTTCTTTTTCTATCAAATATAGAAGCCAGCCCTCTTGTTTTGTTTGAGGCGGCGGCTGCTGGCCTCCCGTTTGTATCTTCAAATGTAGGCAATGCCAAAGAAATTGCCCGATGGACAAAAGCTGGCTTTATATCTAAAACCACCCACGATACTGTTCACGAAGGCAATGTACATGCCGATATTAATTCAGTTGTTTCACTGCTGGAAAAGATGCAAAATAACCGTAAGCTACGTAATAAGTTGGCTAAAAAGGGTCGAGAAAACTGGGCCAAACGCTTTACCTGGGAAAAAATAACTCAGCAATACTTGAAGCTATACAAGGAGGTTTTATCATGATTGTAACTCGTTTAATGGGCGGATTGGGTAATCAAATGTTTCAATATGCAGCCGGCAGAAGGTTGGCTAATACCCATAAAACTACGCTATCCATGGATTTATCGTGGTTTGATAATACGAACCAAGTCGACACCCCCAGGTTTTACGAACTAGACTGTTTTAATGTAGCCGAGGATTTTATAGACCCTGCTGATTACTTACTAATAGAAAATACGTCTGGAATCAAACAAAAAATCCGGGCTTATACAAAAGATTTAAATAAACCCAAATTGAAACTTTACGCCGAAAAGTTTTATCAGTTTGATAAAACTGTCTTGGACTTGCCGGACAACACCGTCCTAGAAGGTTACTGGCAAACCGAGAAATACTTTGCTGACATTCGTGACGTTTTACTAAAAGACTTTGGCTTTAATAACCAGCCCTCCAGCAAAAATAAACAGCTGCTGGACAAGATTAAGAAAACTGAATCAGTGTCAATCCATGTCCGTCGAGGCGACTATGTAACCAACAAAAACGCTAATGCCTTCCATGGTACTAAAGAGCAGGCTTACTACGATGCAGCTCTAGAACCAATTTTAAAGCACGCCAACCTCCCTTCGCTATTTGTCTTTTCGGATGAGCCCGAGTGGTGTAAAAAGAATCTAAAATTTGACATGCCCACTACCTATGTCATTGGAAATAAAAAGGGATCCGAAGACATGCGCCTCATGATGCATTGTAAACACAACGTCATTGCTAACAGTTCGTTTAGTTGGTGGGCTTCCTGGTTAAATCAGAACCCGAAGAAAATAGTTGTTGCCCCGAAAAAGTGGTTCAATGATTCATCTATTAACACCAAGGACGTTATCCCAGAGTCATGGATAAAGATATAGGTAGCACCAGACAACAGCCTAAAGTTAGCGTTGTAATGAGCGTCTATAATGGCGCAGATTACCTTAATGAGGCTATTGATAGTATCCTCAAACAAACCTTTACGGATTTTGAGTTTATCATTATTAATGATGGCTCTACCGATGCTACTGAACGCATCGTAGAGCCACTTGCCAAA
>CAYMBM010000025.1:0-7384 GCA_964388705.1 uncultured Candidatus Saccharibacteria bacterium | reverse complement strand
AGTTGGAGCGATACGAGGAACATCGTAAAGATGTGTATGATGAACGTACTTGGGAATGGCAAAATCAAGCTTTAAATTTTGGTGTAAAACAAGCAAGCGTTGTGCAGTCAGGATTAGCTACTAGTTTTGGGTTTCTTGATGAGACTTCAGGCGGTCTTGCGGATTGGTTTGCAACTCAGTCTAAAGGACTTGCTACATATTCAGCATATCGTAAAAATGAAGCTTCTACAAATGCGTTATTAGCTTCACGTGCTGGTAATGCTAAACGTATGGCTATGGGTATAAGCCAAAATGGTACTGATATTACGAGTGATTTACCAATGAATAGGCCGTATACTAATCAAGGGCAGCCGTTTTATTACCAAAATAAGTCAGATGGTTTTGTGCAGTAACTATGTATTCTGACGTTGTAACTGTATTAGATGCACCGCGTATTTTAGCGATTGACCAACAGTCAAATCCACAACCTTGGTCAGCAAAAGAATACGCTATTTGTCTTTCAGATTCAAGATGCAAAACATTAAGCATAAAAGAGGGTGAGAAATTAATTGGTTATTCTATGTTTATTTTAATGCCAACATATACTCATTGGGTTCATTTGCGAGTAGATAGTGAGTATAGGAAAGAAGGGTTAGAAAGTGTGAGTGAAAAGCTAGTACAAGACACGGTTAAGTTTTTTAAGGAAAATAAAGTTACCACACCTATTCGTTTTGAAGTAGCTACTAGAAATAAGGTAGTTTGGGAATACGCCAAGAAATATTTAGGTGCTACTATAGACTCTATTAAGAAAGATTACTACGGAATAAATGACGATGCTTTCTTTATGTCTATCGAAAAAATAGGTGAGCTAAATGGCTGAAGGTCTTAATGGTATGTCTACTAGTTTTGGGGGTGCTACTAATAACAAGGGTAGTAACTCCCATAGTCCTATTAACAATACTAGTACTGGTGGTACACCTTGGGGTATGAATGATACTGCTATCATGCGAATTGATGGTGGTGGGTTAAATGGTTTGGCCGGTGTGGCAGTTGCTACTATCCAATTCATTATTGCTAGATTTCAGTTCAATATTGCTAAACGTTACTATAATAAGAATAAACAAGACTTTGACTACTACAAAAATAACTATATGCCTCGTATTTTGAGCCATGCACAACAAGCTTTTAATACGCCATTTTATACTCCAGATTACTACCCAATGACGGGTGCAGCATTAGCACAAGTTAAACAATATGATGAGAAGTGGTTCCAAACAAGACGTAGGCTACATCGTTATGCTTTAGGTCATCAGAGACATATCGACTACCAGTTTTATAATTTTCGTCGTCGTGCGGTGTTTTCTTCACTGGTTGCAGGCAGACGTGTAGAAGATGCGCGTAAAGATTGGAAGGATGACCAAATTCAGTCTCATAAAGTGCAAGTTCTTAACGTTGGTATTGCCTTAGGTAATATAGCACGGCAAGGATTGGCGCAAGCTACAGCTACACGAGAGAAAGCGTTTGATGAGTTAGGTTCTCGTCTCGGCGGTTTGGCAAATGGCATTTTTGAGAAAAAGGGCTACGAATCGAATATGCAACATGCAACACAGATTTTAAATAGTGGGGAGAAGCAAAGTGGTCA
This sequence comes from uncultured Candidatus Saccharibacteria bacterium, assembly GCA_964388705.1. Taxonomy (GTDB): domain Bacteria; phylum Patescibacteriota; class Saccharimonadia; order Saccharimonadales; family OMJO01; genus OMJO01. Next base: position 5,763 of record CAYMBM010000025.1, on the reverse strand, counting down.
TTAGCGATCCGTTCGGAAGTTGGGTTAAGGGTGCCCATGAGGGTATCTCAGATGCTATTGCGCTTCGTAATGCGCAAGATGAAGCTGCGCAACGAGCTTATAATCTTCAGACTCAATCGCAATTCGATCCGTTGCGCTACCAACTAGCGCAGAATCAGGTTGCTACAAGCGGGCTTGAGTTAGGGGCGAATAAAGATATTTATGGGGCAAAGAACCCACAGCAGCTTTCACAAGCAGCAGTAGAGCGTGCGCAGTTAGGTAACGTACAGGGGCGAGTGCAATTAGGTGATACTGGTGCATATTATCCTTTTGCCACTACACATGGCGGCGCGTTAACTCCTGAAGGTGGTATCCAGTACCAAGGCGTTGGAGTAGACCAACAACCACACGCTATTACTACACCATATGGCATGATTAATAATCAGCAAGCTCTTTATCACCAAATGCAGGCGATGTACCAACAAGCGAGAGTTCAAGCACAGTTGCGTGGGCAAGATATAAGAGCGGAAGACTTTGAGATTGCGCATGGTATGGCCCCCGGTACACTTAATAGTGGCAATTATGGTGCTAATAGCACAGGTGATGTGTTTGGTGGTGCGTTTAATAAACCTCCTGCTGCTACGCAAACAGCCCCAGTAGCACCACAGTTTCCAAATAAACCCGTTGACCTACATCCATCGCAACAACCCACGGGTAGTGGTGGCATTATTAACCCCACCGTTAATTATGGCCCTGTTGTAGAGCATGGTAGTGTTGGAGTTGGTGGTGGTAGTTCGTTTTTAGGTCGTCGGATGAGTAGGAGTAGTTTGTATGGGTACTAACCCCTATGTGGGGAATCCACTTCCTAAAGCTGCTGACTTTCTTAAAGGCGCAGTAGGTAACGATTCTAATAATGAAGAAAATAACCCTTATGTTGGGGGTTCTCCTGAGAGTGTAGGGGAAGATATGCCTCCGGCGTATAATCCGCAGGGGGCCGCGCCAGCGCCTTCTATGGGGCCGCGCTTTACAGCCTTAGCCGAAGGTGCGGGTATGGGGTCTTTTGCGCGTGCAGCGGCTCCTGCTGCGGCTGCGCTGGCTCCTGCGGCGGGGTCTGCGCTCTCAGGCATCTCTCCGGCGATTCCTGCCGCCGCTTCAGCGGTCGCGGGCGCTGCTGAGAAACCGAGTTTTCAACGCTTTCAAAACTATGTTAACCAATATAGGAGCCAAAAGCTTACAGATTTTAGTAAGTTAGGACCGCCCGAAAATATTGACGACCTTGCAGCGCGCGTTCATATGCGTGAAACTAGTGGTAATCCTAATGCAGTTAATGTGCATACTAAAGCTGCTGGATTATTTCAGTATTTACCTAGCACATGGGCAGGGCATGGTGGTTTTGAGTCTGCTGAGAAAGCCCCACAAGAAACACAGTACCATCGTTTTATAACTGATATGGCAGGCGCGATTAAACGTAATAATGGTAATGTACCAATAGGTATTCTTTCGCACTATGAAGGTGAAGGTGCTGCTAAAAAGATTCTAAAAGACCCTTCAAAGCTTTATCAAGTGCCGGGGCAATATAACGGTAGCGAGAGCGGGTATAGTAGAATACGTAGTATTCTTGGTGCTCCTACTGCTGATGCTTGGGTATCAGATCACAACACTAAGCTTGCAAATGCACAAAGTACGCTCGAAAATATCTACAATGTAAATCCCGCAGGGGCAGAGCAAGGATAGTTCATGTGGTCTTTAACAGATGGTTACTCTCTTGGTAGTATTGGCGAACGCCCCCTTGGTAATTATACCGAGATTCAACGTCAAGTTGAGCTTTTCTACCGATTAGCACAGCAATTAGAGAAAAATGGGCAAGTGTACGCCCAAGTCGATCCTGAATCTGAGACGTATAAACTCGGGCAGGGAGATGAAAGCGCGGCTATGCTCTACGGACTTAAGCCGTATATGGTGATGCAGCCATTAGGTACGCCTACGCCACTTGTAAAACAGCCAATGCAGATGCCACAATTAGGTGGGCATATGCAGCCTCAGTTTTTGCGCAGTTTGCTACATAAGATTGTAGAGGAATCGTGATGGACGAACAGAATCTTTACCAACCCCAAGATCAAACTCCGGTAGATTATCATTCGCCGGGTAGGTCTGACATTTTATTACCGGGGCGTCCAGCGAATCCCTATACGGCTATGCAACAGAATGATCCTATTCCAGTACCACAGCCTCAACAACAGGGGTCTGGGCTTTTTAGTGCGTTACCTTACCATGAGTATCTTGCTAAGAATGTTGAGAATCCTTGGACTGCTAGTGATACCGATTTAACAGGTAAACATTTTGATTCGTATGTTGATGGCCCTATTAAGACGCTAATTAAGGCACAATTAGCACAGGGTAACCATTCTATTTCAAAGGACGCACTTGAAGATCGAGCTGCGTCTATTGCTGATGCTATTAAGATTCAGAAACGTAAAGATGTAGAGAATAATCTTGACGCACTAAAAGCGCATCTCGGTGGGTTACAGCCGAAAGATAAACAGGGACAGCCTGTAGGGCAAGTAAATCCATACCCGGGTACAGCTACGGAAGCAGGTGCGTATGATTTAATTGATAATCCTATAACTCGCGGGCTTGCACAGGGCGGTAATGTTCTTGCAAGCGGTATTGGGTATATTGGTAGTAAACTAGGCGTTCCCAGTTTGGGTGTTAATCCCGCAACGGGAGAGGCATATGCTAAAGAAGCTTCGCAGTTAGAAGCTCCTAAAGATGCAGGATTAGCGGCTCGGTTAGCCCAGGGTGCAGCTAGTATAGTTGGTCCCGCTGCTGCTGCTGGTGCTGCTGCTTTAGGTGGTGGTATCCTTGCTGGTGGCGCGGCTCTTGGTATACCGGGGGCTGGTGCTGTAGCTGCGCAACATGAAGCTTCAGGTAATCCATTAAGCGCCGGACAAGTAGCGGGGCTAACTGCTGTAAAAACTATTGAGGGCATGTTACCTCTTGGCGGAAAAGGATTGAGTGTATTAAAGAATGCACTTACTGGTGGTACTATTGGTGTTACTGGGGATGTAATAGAAAAGGCTATTACTGGTGATAAACTCACTCCTGAAGATTTAGAGGCTTCTGGTTTAACAACCGCTGCGCTTAGTGTTATATTTCACTTACCGCCCGCAGCAAAAGCGAAACTAAGTGACGCTATTAATACACTTCGAGGTAAGCCTACCGAAGTTTCATCTCCCGGTGGTATGGATGCCGATGCACTTGCTGCCGCTGCGACAGGGCAAAAGGGGAATATCGACGTTTCTAAGACAGTACCATTTACTGCGCTTACCCCAGATCATCTTGCAGCCTCTAAGAGTTTAGCTAAGAGTGCTAAGGAGATTGGTCCCGAAGCTGTACAGGAGCATTACGATGCATTAGCCGCGGATATGTCACCGCAAGAAGCTAATGCTTTTGGTCGTCAGGTAAATGCGGACATTGTCGCAGCGCATGGAAAAGATGCCCCACAAATAGAGGTGCCAGATGTTACACCGACCGAAGTTAAGCCGGTGCAAGAGGGTACTACTGCGGAGCAAACAGCGGTTCCTGAGAATCAGACTCCGTTTAATAGAACTGTTGATGAGACTGTAGATAACGCACTACAGCAGCCCGTTACTACAGAAGTAGGAACTAAGAAGGGGCAGATTGGTACAGGTAAAAATGTACCGATAACTTTTAAGAATGACCTTGATAAACTTGCTTATATCTACAGTAAGACGAAGGATGAAGCTGCACGTACTGCGTTAGGGCTTGAGCTTCAACAGCGCGGTGTTCCTGCTAGTGAGCTTCCTGCGTATGCAGCCAAAGTATCTGATTATGTTAAGAGTACCGCTAATGCCTTAAAGCATCATGTTCTAGCTGATGATATTGCTTCCACCCAGAAGTGGCATCCTGATTATCAGGAAGGCGGTATTGTAAAGAATGTAAAGACAGAAAAGTTACCGCCTCAGAATCCGTTAAGTGGAGGAAAGAAAGGCCCAAAAGCATAGAGCCGGTAACACCGGCACAAGGCAGGGTAGAGGTAGCACAGTCAGCCCATAGCCAGAAGGGCATCACGCCAGCTTTTGCGATGTTTCGTAGGGGTTTAAATAAGCTTTTGGGCGATGGTAGGATTACTCAGAAGCAGTACGATACTCGTTTGGAGAGTGGCAGGAAAATTTTCGCAGATGTAGGGGCTGCTACGCCGCCTTTGGATGTGCATGCGCTCAAAGCCCCTGAAGGGGTTCTGAATGAGCCTATCCGACTCTCGGATAGGCAAGGTAACATAACAGAAGAACACAACAGGCCGAATCTGTCAGTTCATGGACAGAGGCTTAAATATCGTTCTGATGTTGATCGTGTACTTGCTAATCTTCGTAAGTGGGATGTAACGAATCCTGATAAGTCGCTTAAAATGAAGTGGCTTCAGGAGTATGCGTTTCCTGATAAGACCCCGCAGGAGATTATGAATCATGCTAAGCATCCTGATTTTGGGCTTTATCCCGCCGTTACTCATGAAGCTAGAGATGTATTAGGCAAAGACCGTCGCCGTGTTGTAGACTTGAATAAGGTCGAGCGGGATATAGGCCATAGTCTTCATAATATGCCGGATGGCAGAAAACCTGCTGCTGTTGTTAAGCAAATGCGCGCATGGGTAGATGCTGCGCTTAACCGATTTGGGTTTACTGGTAAAGTAGTTGTAGGCCATAGAGAAGAGTTTCCAGAGCATCTTAATAGGTCTGCGCATCCGGGGTCAGAAGCTTTTATTGATCCGAAAACTGGTACGATCTATATTGACGCTGGTAAGCACAGTTCTTATGCTGATGCTATCTTTACCGCTTTTCATGAAGCGTTCCATCGTGGCGAATTGGGTAGTGAAGTTAAGCCTTATGCCGATGCGCTGATCCGTGCTGGTAAAAATAAGTCTGTACGCGCTCTTGCAGATCGAATCAAAGCATCTTATGAGAAAACAGGTAAACTGATTCCTGATGCCGTGGCAGTACGTGAGGCACTTGCTGATATTCATGGCGCGCTAAAGACCGGAAAGTGGGGTGAGATAGAAGCGCGTAATGGTGTGAAAGTGTCACCTCTCGAACGCGCGAGTGCAGACGGTGCTGTACGACAAGTTATTGAGTCTCTAAAGCGAGTGTTTGCGAAATTCTTTAATCGCCCGATGACAAATAAAGAAGTGCTCGATCTTGTAGATAATACGTTCCGTAAGAGTGGACAAGAGATTAAAACGAGTTTTAAGGGGATTAACGAAGCTGTTGGGAAAGTAGGTGGTGAAGATATTGCACATTCTCTACGTCCACAAGAAGAAAATCCTACGCTTAAGCTTTTAAAGAAGGGACTCGATGCGCAGTTAGCTAAAGGTAAGATTACTGAAAAGCAGCATATGGATAGAGTAGCGCGGGCTGAAGCGCAGTTTGGGGTGAAAGATGTAGTGCAGGGTAACTCTGTAGAGCAAATAGCGGATAACTTTCTTGAGCTTGCTAAAGATACTAGCCGGGCGTTTAAGCTTTCTGGCTGGTTAATTGCGCCTAAGTTATTAGGTGCTGTAGGTTGGAAGGTAGTTCTATCACCAGCAGAACAAGCTGTAATTTCTGCATTGCGCATTATTCCTGCCATTAACCGTATCGCGCAAGGATCACGACGTTACGGTGGCTTTAATAGTCATGCTGAGTGGGAAGCGTTTAAGTCTACATTCTCTAAAGATACAAGACAGCAGATGTGGCAAGCTGCTACTAAGGGCACTATTAATATTGATAA
>CAYMBM010000024.1:0-7538 GCA_964388705.1 uncultured Candidatus Saccharibacteria bacterium | reverse complement strand
CGTTATTGTAATCTTTGTGCGGTCAACAGTAAGAGTGTCGGGAAAAACCCTAAATGGGAACACCGTCTTTGCCCTAGTAAGAACATCGTGTGAATCACCAATAACTTGGTCGAGCTTGGCTTCTGCCTCTTGCTTTTTAAGACTACGCTCATTAGCTAGAACTATCATATGATGTGCAACCTGGGGATATCGAGCATTCATCCTAAACCTCCTTAGTAACACGTACTGTAGATGGTTTAGGAATATTTGTCCGTTAAAAATATCGCATATATGGTTAAGCAAGTTGGCCTAGAACTACTAGCTGCCTAAACGTTGACGTTGGTGGGGTGTCATAAAAGAAGTGGCACCTTCCCAGTCGTCAGTTACAGCTAAGTAAATAATTGGATCTATGCCCGTGCGGGGCTCGTAACTGACGTCGTTGATAGCATCTACATAACTTTGGGTTGCCGTTTTATGGAATAGTACATACGGAGTTTGGAAATCGCCCTTACCATGTATGTTATGAGACATACGGCCAGAGCGCAAACCAAGAAAGTTCACTGTCCGTGCCGCTTCACTGTCTGGGTATTGCGCAGCAAGCCATTGATACAAGAATTCAGCAGCAATCACGCCTTTCTCTTCTTTAAAGCCTAAGGAAGCTGCACTATTAATAAGTTCGCTGACAGAAATGAATTCCCCAGTTTCCATAAGCTTGGAATTCAATGACCCAAATACCGCAAAGAGGCCTGGGGCGTGGCACTGGACAGTGTCTCTGTTAAATGCTGATGGTCTTGTAAAAGCATCTTCTGGCGGCGATTCGTTAATATAATGCTCTACGCAAGTGCGAGCTAACAGACGCGTGACGTCATCAGCATGACGCAGGGTTTCTATACAGGCCTGGATTCTTTCAACTCTTTGTTGACGAGTATCTACTATGTGAGCGGAGAGTTGATCTAACAGTCTTTGCTCTGTTTCTGTTAAATCGGGTAATCCTTGGCTCATAAGAAAAGTATTTCACACTGAACCCTGTATAGCACAAGCGGTTTGAGTTTGGTTCGTCAGGCACTATGTCTGAGCATTTAGGTCAATTTCTTTAGAATTACCCCGGCAATTCGAGTATTCTATGCTTGATTGTTATATATTGACTGCCTACCAACTCGCCGATAGCCGCGTGGACTCCTGGGTGTGACATTGGATGCGTATCGTAAGGATTTCTGTAAGAAACCCTGATCGCACACGAACGCTCTTCACCCACCGCAATAAACTGCGACACCTTTGGTGCATCGGGTAGAGCTGGCCTAAGACTTAACATAGTCAATAGAGATTGTTTGGTCATTCCATTGTTGTCTCGTTTGGGAGCCTGACCAAAAGTGCCACCATTAAGCTCAGTAATTTGGTGTACAATATCCGCAGCTGCTTGGCTGTGCTCACCAAGCGACCATATTTCTAAAACTGCATCTTGTGCACCAGTTTCTGGATCGTTAACTAAGCGGAATTCATCCGGTGCCCAGACCTCTTGGCTTGATTCGCTCATAATACTATATTATCCAATATGTACACCGAATCTTCAACTATTAAAAGTGAAATTGTAGTAAATGATAAAAACCTGGCTAGCGTGTCGGTCTAGAACATATTCAAATCATTCTGGCTGAAAAACGGCTATTGTATTGCCGTCCGGATCTTTGAACCATGCAGAACGTCCAATACCAGGACTGGTTGCAATATGACCGCTTGTTTTAAATGTCGGTAAATCATACTCCTCGAAAGAGATTCCTTTAGCTTCCAATTCCTTAACATCAGCTTCAATGTCTGATGACCATATTCTAACTTGGGTATGATCAGACAGATTGGGGTTGGCTCGTCCATAAACAAGAAGTGTAGTTCCATTACCAAACTCGCATAGTAGGTGATTTTTAATCGTTTCTGATGAGAGTTTAAGCCCAAGCTTTTTCTCGTAAAATTCTTGGCTTTTTTGAAGATCGGTTGAACAAAGTACCGCAGATATTTTGTTGATTGCAATCATAACTTCCTCCTTTATACATCGTATATCGCGCTAGAATCTACAATGTAATGGCTGGGACGGAGGGATTCGAACCCCCGAATGCCAGGACCAAAACCTGGTGCCTTACCACTTGGCCACGTCCCATTGTCGGACTCAACCTTGTTGCTCACGACTAAATGGGTTTACTCGCTTCGCTTTATGGTCGGTCCTCCTCATTGCTGTCCCAAACAGTCGAGACGAATGAATCGCCTCCTAGGCTTGGTCCAGCAGAAAACGCCGAACAACAGATAGATTTTAGCGTAAAAAGGGGCTCGAGTCGAATAATGCGTGCTTATGGTTGCTCTTAGGCTGGTATATATCGTAGAGTTTAGGTAGCCATGACCACAAAAACCAGCAAAAACATTGATGACTATATTGAACCCTTGTACATGAATGGTTTGCACGGCCGAATGCTACGTATACCTGCGCCACCCAGAAAAAAGAAAGAGATTCTACTGGTTTACGGGCACCATGCTAGCCTGGAACGTCTGTTTGGCCTGGCACAGGATCTGAATCGTTACGGAGCAATCACTATGCCCGATTTGCCTGGTTTTGGGGGTATGGAACCGTTTTACAAGTTGGGTGAAAAGCCAACATTAGACAACCTGGCCGATTACTTGGCAGCTTTTGTAAAACTGCGTTATAAGCATCGACGAGTCACCATCATGGGCATGTCCATGGGCTTTTTAGTTGTGACCAGAATGCTGCAACGCTATCCGGAACTGGCTAAAAAAGTTGACCTATTAATTAGCACCGTTGGTTTTGTGCACCACGACGACTTCAAATTCAAGCGACGCAACTATCTGTTGATGCGCTACACGGCCACTGTATTTTCAAACCGTTTGCCGGCCTGGTTTGTGAAAACATTTATACTAAGAAGTCCGTTTATTCGAGCAACTTATAACATGATGTCCGATCGGCACAGCAAGATGAAAGACGCCAACGCCGAGGAACTCAAAAGACGAATTGATTTTGAAATCGTGCTTTGGAAATGCAATGACGTTCGAACTTATATGGACACTACCATCAGCATGCTGACTGCGGACCTCTGTAATAGCCAAGTTGATTTACCTGTAGCTCACGTGGCTGTGCCAGGCGATCGATACTTTGATAATCGAGTGGTAGAGCAACATCTTGGAGTCATATATAAGTCTGTGGAGATGATTGAGACCAATGTAGTTGCCCATGCACCAACTATCATCGCGACCGCCGAGGATGTTGCACCCTTTGTGCCGCCAAAATTACGACGAATGTTGGCGAAGAGTTAACCTGATATACTAGTCATAAGTATGAAAATAGGTCTAGTTTGTCCTTATAACATGTTTCGGGGTGGTGGAGTACAAGAATGTGTTTTGGCGCTGCAGACGGAGCTGTCCAGGCGTGGCCACGAGGTTTATATTATTGCGCCAAGGCACCGATCACACCCAGACAAGATCCCAAAGCATTTTATTTTGCTTGGCACCTCAACTGATATAAAATCGCCCTTTCATACCACCGCTCAAATATCAGTTGGCGTGAATACTGACGCTCTGGAGTCAGCGCTGGACACTCATCAGTTTGACGTTCTTCACTTTCACGAGCCCTGGGTACCGGTTTTAAGTCGTCAGATTCTATCTAGAAGCCGGGCCAAAAACATAGCCACCTTTCATGCCAAACTGCCGGATACTATAATGAGTCGAACGATTGAAAAAGTTATTACACCGTATACTAGATCAATTTTAAAGTATTTGGATAGTCTGACGGCCGTATCTGATGCCGGTGCTGAGTATATTCGCAGCCTGACCAAGCAACCAGTTAGCATTATTCCCAATGGTATCAATCTTGGACACTATACGCCCCAGCAAGCTTCACCAAAGGCCAAGAATATCTTGTATATCGGCCGGCTAGAAAAGCGCAAAGGTGTGAAATATTTGCTGGCGGCCTTTCGGCTGCTTAATCAGGCAAAACCCAACGTCAAACTTATCATTGCAGGTGATGGAACTGACCGCGAAAAGTTAGAGGCATTGGTTGAGCAGTGGCAGTTACCAAATGTCACGTTTTTGGGTCAGGTCTCAGAATCTGACAAGCAACAATTGCTGCAAAAGGCGGCGGTTTTTTGCTCACCGGCCATATATGGAGAAAGTTTTGGTATTGTTTTACTGGAAGCCATGGCTTCAGGGATTCCGATAGTGGCTGGTGATAATCCAGGTTATAGTTCAGTCTTGAAAGGCCGTGGTGCGCTGTCCCTGGTAAACCCTAAAGACGACGAGGCTTTTGCACGCAAACTGGAATTGCTACTATTTGACGACGATCTTCGGACTTTGTGGCAAAAATGGGCCAAGACCTACGTGCAGCAATTTGCCTACCCGACAATTGTTGACCAGTACGAAGCCTTGTACAAAGAGCTCCTGCGGGCCTAGCTATGAAAATAGGCTTCGTGCTAGATGATAGTCTTGATAAAGCTGACGGTGTCCAGCAATACATATTGACCCTCGGTCACTGGTATCGGCAGCGTGGCCATGAGGTGCTTTATTTAGTAGGCCAAACGAAGCGTCGTGACTTACCACGAGTCCATAGTTTAAGTCGTAATGTCCAGGCGCACTTTAACCAAAACCGTATGTCCACACCCCTCCCGGCGCCCAAAAAGGCTATTCGCCAATTGTTGACTCGGCAGCAATTCGACGTTCTGCATGTGCAAATGCCCTACAGTCCTTTTCTGGCAGCCCGCATTATACGTTTGGCCGGGAAACAAACGGCCATTATTGGTACCTTTCATGTTGTCCCGTACTCTTGGCAAGAGCGGCTGGCTACTAGGTTACTAGGTTGGTGGTTGTGGCGTTCAAGGCGACGTTTTGACGAGGTGGTTAGTGTTTCCGAGCCAGCTCGTCGCTTTGCTAAACGCTATTTTGGGATGTCCTCCTCAGTCGTTCCCAATGCCGTGAGTGTTACCGCCTTTCACCATGGCAAGCGCCTGCGAAAATATGCTGATGGCAAAATCAACATAGTCTTCTTGGGTCGACTGGTTGAGCGCAAAGGTTGTTTTCAGCTGCTAAAGGCTGTTCAACTGTTGCATGAGCAAGGGGTATCGTCTGGAATCAGGGTGATTATCTGCGGTAAAGGTCCCCAAGAAGAAGACCTGAAGCAATTTGTCAAAAAACACCGGCTGGGCAAGACGGTGTTCTTTACCGGCTTTATCAGTGAAGCTGACAAGCCGCACTATTTGGCGAGTGCTGACATCGCTGTCTTTCCCAGCAGTGGTGGCGAAAGCTTTGGCATTGTCCTGATCGAAGCCATGGCGGCCAGGGCCGGCGTGGTACTTGGCGGCAATAATGTTGGTTATCGTTCAGTACTGAGGGACAGCCCTAAACAACTGTTTGATCCATTAAACCTCAAGCAATTTACTAAAACGCTGAAGTTCTTTGCCTTTAATCCTCGGGCTCGCCAGAAAGCTACGGTGTGGCAAGCACAACAAGTCAGCCAGTTCGATGTAAATCGGGTTGGTGGTCGGTTGCTGGACATCTACCAACAAACAATTGCAAAAAAGCGGCCAGAAACGGATAATACAAAGCATGAGCCAAAAAGAAAAGCGTGAAGTAACCTTTTCTAATCGAACGGTTATTCGGGTTATGGTGGTTATCTTTCTGACGCTGTTGGCCATACGATTTCTAGGCAAAGTAACCCATGTGCTTGAACTTGTCTTTGTGGCCTTTTTCTTAAGTCTAGCCTTGAATCCGGCGGTTAGCTGGATTTCACAACAACTACGACTGAAAAGCCGGGCCGTTGCCACCGGTATTGCTTATGTCGTGGTGGTGATATTGCTTGGTATTTTTAGTGTTCTAGTCTTTCCGCCATTGGTACGAGAAACAGTTGATTTTGTACAGCAAACACCGTCGATTATTAGTAATGTTAACAACGAACAATCAACAGCCGGTAAGTTTGTTAAAAAATACCACCTGCAAGATACCATAGACGGTTTAAGTAGTAATATTCGCGATCGAACCCAAAACATTCAACAGCCGGTTATCGCCACAGCTACCCGCGTCGGCGGTGCCTTGGTGGCAATTATTACAGTACTGGTCCTGACTTTTATGATGCTGGTTGAGGGGCCACTATGGGTAAAAAAGTATTGGGAAATGCATCCAGTTGGACGACGTGAACACGACGAGTTAATAGCTAAACGAATGTACCGGGTGGTGACTGGTTATGTCAATGGACAGGTACTAATTGCCGCCATCGCCTCAATGTTCTCACTCATTGCCCTAATTATTGCCAGTAATGTTTTCAACGTGTCGGTCAATCCAGTGGCGCTGGCCGGAATTGTTTTTATCTTTGGCCTAATCCCGCTTATCGGCAATACCTTGGCCGCCGCCATAGTTATCCTCGTCTGCTTATTTTCTTCATTGGGTCTGGCAGTTACTATGCTGGTCTACTTTTTGTTATACCAACAGATTGAAAATGCCACACTTTATCCCTATATTCAAGCCAAGCACAACGAGCTGACACCACTCCTGGTTTTTAGCGCGGCGTTGTTGGGTGCCGGCGTAGGTGGCTTGCTAGGTGCTTTTGTGGCCATTCCCCTGGCCGGTTGTCTGAAAATATTGTTTGTTGATTATCTTGAAGATCGTGGCATTAAGAAGACCTAGACCACACTTGTCCAAAATCAGTGTCTCGTACGGCAATGTGGTGTTGGCTGAGTTGTTCACGCAGCTTATCAGCCATCGGCCAGTCTTGGTGCTGACGAGCCGTATCTCGCTGATTTAGCAGGTCTTTTTGAGTTGGTGAAATGTCGTGACGTACTGTTAAGTCTAATCCAAACAACTGATCAATCTTTTCAAGAAACTCTTTTAAGTCGGCTCTATGCCAACCATGGACTTCGGACTGATTAACTAAGCCCGACAACCAACCAAGGGCCTCTGGGGTATTTAGATCGTTTTGGACAGACGTACTGATATTTGATAGAGCCTGCCGGTAGGTGTCACCAACAGCGGAGGGTTTGGCGGGCGTTTGATGTTGAAGGTCAGCCCAGGCCTGTAAACTCTGCAGAAAGCTTTGGGCCGCTTTGAGTGATTTCCAAGTAAAGTTCAGTGGGGATCGATAGTGCGCTTGTAAGATCAACAAACGAAACGCCAAGGGGTTAAAACCCTTTTCGGTGATATCGCGTAAAGTATAAAAGTTGTGTAACGATTTGGCCATTTTAGCGCCGTCAACCATTACGAATTCGTTGTGCATCCAAATATGGGCCAAGTCGGTTCCATAAGCGGCTTCGGTTTGGGCAATTTCATTGGTGTGGTGGGTACCAATGTGGTCAACGCCACCGGTGTGAATATCAATGGGCTCCCCGAGCGTGTCGTGTACAATAGCCGAACACTCTAAATGCCAACCTGGAAAACCTGGTCCCCACGGGCTGGCCCAGTGCATAATATGATCTTTGAAGCGGCCAACCGTAAAGAACCACACGGCGAAGTCATAAGGATGCTGCTTGTGCTTGTCGACGATCACTTCACTTCTAGCGCCAACTTCTTTGTCGCCTAGCTTTTGA
>CAYMBM010000023.1:0-7876 GCA_964388705.1 uncultured Candidatus Saccharibacteria bacterium | reverse complement strand
CTCAGCCTTCTTAGGGAGTACAAACGGTGGCACTTCCCACATTTTCAGAGCCTGTGGGCAGTCTTTCTGCACTGCCTCGACAATTGCCAACAGCGCGCCGCCGGCAAAGTTGAGCAGTTCTTCAAAGTCGATAAAGCCCATCTCGGCATCGATTGTGATGTACTCGGTCATGTGCCGTGTTGTGGCACTTGGTTCAGCCCGAAACGTTGGATTGGTTTCAAACACCCGTTCAAACACACCAACCATAATTTGTTTATAGAACTGGGCCGACTGGGCCAATGTAGCAGTTTTACCAAAGTAGTCTAGTTTGAAAACCTCGGCTCCGCCCTCCGTTGCCTCGGCCAGTAGCTTGGGACTGTTAATCTCGGTAAAGTCATGTTCTTTGAAGTAACTCCGGAAGGCTTCCAACACTTTGGCTTGCACCTTAAAAATCTCTCGTTCCTGGACACTGCGAAGTCCGAGCGCCCGATTGTCAAATAGGGTGTCCAGATTATCACTCTTGTGGCTCAGCGGCTTGTCTACTTCAATTGGTGGTTCTTCGGTCACGGACGCAATAATGTCGAGTTTAGGATTGTGGATTTCAGCTTTGCCGGGAGCCCGCGGTTCGGCCTTGACCAAACCAGTTATGGTTAAAACCGTCCCGTTTTGTAGCCCACGCAATTTTTCAACCTCATTCTTGTCCTGAACTACGGCTTGCACGAGTCCACTTCGGTCTCTTATGACAATAAACGTCAGCCTGCCCAGCAAGCGCTTTTTATGTAACCAGCCTTGAACTTCTATGTGTTTGCCGATGTGCTCGGCACTGTCTTTACTTAAAACTCTCATGGTTTTACCTTTGTCTACGTTTGTAATACCGGCTTTTACGGGCCTAGGGGCGTTGCTTCGCCTTAGCAATCGCCAGCCCATAGATTTGCAATGGTATTACTTGGTCGGTTCATCAGAGGTTATTGTACCATCATCTTCTTTAGTGGGCGAAGGGTTTTCGTGTTCAGCTCGTTCTTGCTTGGCCGCTCTGGCAGCTACAGCCCGCAGATCTTGGTATTGGTCAAACTCATCAATAATTGGCTTACCAACAATTTGTTCCAAAATGTCTTCGAGCGTCAAAATCCCCACGTATTCTTCAAAACTGTTGACCACCACCAACAGATGACGATGGGTTTTGATGACAGCTTGCAAAGCATCGAAGAGATTCTGTTCCTCATGCACATAGCTAACCTTTGGCTTCATGATGCTGCGCACTGTACCTCTATCTTTGGCGTCAATCAAATCACGCAGATACAAAATGCCCACAATGTTATCTTTTTTACCATCATGAACTGGAAAACGTGAGTGTCCGCTTTGGTGGAGTTCATCCATTAGCAGTGGCCCGATGGTTTCATCAACAGCGATTGTTTTAATCATTCTACGAGGCGTCAACCGTTTGCGTATCAACTGGTCGCCAAATGTTAAAGCTGCCATGGCAATATCCAGCTCAAAACGGTCAATCCGATTGTCGGCCTGTTCTTGCTGTTTTTTCATAAGGTCCAGAAGATCTTCTTTTTCGTACAGCTTGGTGTGTTCGGAAATTGGCTGACTGCCACGTACTAGACCAATGCTGCGGTTAAGCATTGGATGCAGGTAATTCAGTAGCCAAGCCAAAAACGGCGCCGTCCAAGCCGCTAGACGCTCACTAAAGCCACTAACTCGACTGGACGGTAACCAAACGTAAGCTATCCAGATCAGAGCCACACTCGCAGTCAGTGCAAACCATGGCGGCGCATTTCTGGCAACCACAAAGAAAAAGATCGCACTGAGTATAATTATCAACAACCACAAGATTGCCCGCAGACTTGCCCCATAGCTGGCAGCTCTGTGTATACGTTTGGCCACAAGATTGCCGGCACGGGCCCGCCGTTTAATTTCTTTCACCGGTAAGGCCGAATAAGTCTTTTGTAGATTAACCGTCAATATTATAAGCGCTGCCAAAACAGCATCAATTACAGTATTCATAACCCTATAGTACGATTGACGGTTATGTTTTTCAAAGCTTCAAAGGTCAGGTACTATATAAGAACATGAGGAGCAAACAGGGTTATGAGTAATCGTTTTACGCTTATTTTGTTAGCTTTGGTGGTTAGTTTTGCCGGCATTTTCTGGTTTACCAAGCACAAAGCGGCTGCACCGGCCGGCACTAATTCGACAGTTCAACTCTCCAACCATACCATTGGTGCAGGTAATAAAGGAGTCACTCTAACCGAGTATGGTGATTTTGCCTGCCCGGCCTGTTACCAATACTTCCCCATCGTGGAACAAGTCCGAGTCAAGTACAAAGACGACATCACCTTTCAGTTCCGCAACTTTCCGCTCATCGAGATTCACCAAAATGCCCTGGCCGGTGCCAAGGCTGCCGAAGCTGCTAGTCTACAGGGCAAATTCTGGGAAATGTACGGGCAACTCTATCAAACTCAACCTTCCTGGAGAGACAGTAGCAATCCAGAACCCTACTTTGAACAACTCGCTCAACAACTAGGACTGAACCTCGACAAATTCCGTACTGATATCAAGAGCGACGCGGTCAACAATGTCATTCAAGCAGACAGAAATGATGCCAAGAGTCGGAACTTTACTGGCACTCCGACATTTTTGATTAACGGCAAACAGATTGAAAACCCGCGGGATGAAGCCGGCTTTAGCAAACTCATCGACGACGCCATCGCCGCCGCCACAAAAAGCTAGCTGAAGAGCAGCAACGGTTTTTGTTGCAAACAAAAAGCCGGATTTACTCCGGCAGTTGTGATGAGAAACGAAGAACCGCTAGGGCCCCCATTTATGGGGAGCGGTTGGGGTGTCTCTATTATCAGTAGTTAATGAACTGCTGCCACCTGGGTCGTCGTATTTTTACTTCCACTTTATATCGCCTTTGTTGAATTATTTTTATTTTGATTGGCGTCATCGCCGTTCCTCCCCCACTCACCCTACAAAACAGGTCTCACGTGCCTTATAAGTTTGATTGTTTTTGTCTTTCCCGCGGCTTTATATATGCCACTTGAAGTACCGGTATCTTCTCATAAGCATAACTGTATTGTCAACACCAATTATTACCGTAGTCTTTATGCTTGTTGGTCTATATAATAATCCTCAGGTTTTGAAAAATGGAAGACAAACCCAAAGACCACATCAAACAAATTAGTGAGGCCCCGGCTAAAGCTTTAGATTTGGCCATTGCCACTTCTGCTTTGGTAACCAATAAGATACCGGCTGAACAATTTGTAAAACGGACTAAAGCCTATTGGCACATGCTGGGACCCGGACTGACTACCGGGGCATCCGATGATGACCCATCAGGGATTGCGACATATTCGCAAACAGGTGCTCAATATGGCTTTCAATTGTTATGGCTGGCCGCTTTTACTTTTCCACTCATGGCTATTGTGCAAGAAATGTGTGCCCGCATTGGACTAGTGACCGGTCGTGGTTTGGCGGGTAATATCCGTCGTCACTTTCCCCGCAGAGTAATTCTAATATGTACTGTACTACTATTTGCAGCGAACGCCTTTAACATTGGTGCAGATCTAGGAGCCATGGCCAAAGGCGTACAATTGCTCAATCCGGCACTTAATTTTGGAATCTTAGTTGTGGTTTTTTCTGGTGCTAGTTTAGGACTGCAAATATTTACGCCTTACGCTAAGTACGCCCGGTATTTAAAGTGGCTGGCTATGATTCTGATAGCTTACATTTTTTCGGCCATTCTGGCTCATTTGAATTGGAGCGATGTTCTCCGACATGGCTTTATTCCGAGTATCACCTGGAGCCAAAACCAACTGCTGCTTATTTGCGCTATATTGGGTACAACCATCTCGCCTTATTTGTTTTTTTGGCAAACCTCTCAGGAAGTGGAAGATCAAATCATGAAGGGAAGTACTACCATTGTGTCCCGTGAGGGTACCACTAAGAAAGCCGTTAAGAGAATGCGCGTAGATGTCTGGTCCGGTATGTTGCTATCCAACATTGTTATGTTCTTTATTATTGCGGCCTGTGGAGCCTTGCTTTTTAGCCACGGCATCACGACCATCACCTCGGCTGCTCAAGCTGCCGAAGCGTTGCGCCCATTTGCTGGTAACGCCACCTATTGGTTGTTTGCCATCGGCATTATTGGCACAGGGCTATTGGCAATTCCGGTGCTGGCCGGTTCTAGCTCCTACGCCTTATCGGAAAGCATGCGTTGGCGGCAACAAGGTCTAAACAGCAAGCTTAAACAGGCTCATGCTTTTTACGGTGTTATTATCATTTCGATGCTCATTGGTTTGGGCATGAACTTCATTGGTTTGGATCCTATCAAAGCTTTGATTTACTCGGCCATTGGCAATGGTTTGGTGGCACCGATTATTTTGTTTTTGATCGTCCGGCTCAGCAGTGATCGAAAAATCATGGGTGAATGGGTCAACAAGCCCCTGACAACAGTACTGGGCTGGTTGATTACCGGTTTGATGGCAATGGCTGGAGCCGCGGCTATAATCTCGATGTTTTGAGCCTTCTTTGAAACCTCGAGCGTAATACCGTAGAATAACCGTATAAGGGTAGAGCAAGACAAAGATGCACGACGTTTTTTCGGAACTCAGCATGGTAATCGCCATCACCGCCGCGGTGTCGATTTTTATGCGCCTTATCAAGCAACCCTTGATTCTAGGCTATATCATCGCCGGGCTTTTGGTTGGTCCTTCTTTCTTTAACGTAATTCACTCTGTTGAGGTCTTTCAGATATTTTCTAGTATTGGCATTGCCCTGCTGCTGTTCATTATCGGTCTGGGCATGGACGTGTCAGCTCTTAAAAAGCTGGGGAAAATCGTATTAGTGGCCGCTTCGGCCTCACTACTAACCATTAGCTTGCTGGGTTATGCGACCAGTAGCGTTATGGGCTTTAGCAAAGCCGAATCTTTGATCGTTGGTTTGAGCCTGTTCTTCAGCAGCACTATTATCATTGTTAAAATCTTGTCTGACAAAAAAGAGCAAAACCGTCTGCACGGCCAGATCGCCATCGGTGTGATTTTGGTTGAGGACGTCGTAGCCACCATTGCCCTGTTATTTATTGTGGCTGGTCAAAACGGTGGTCTGCACGCTTCAGAAGTCAGTTTATTACTAATGAAAGGTTTAGCTCTCGTACTATTTCTGATTATTTGTAGTGTCAAGATCCTGCCCATTGCTACCAAATACATTGCCACCAGCCAAGAGCTATTATTTCTCTCGGCTATTACTTGGGGGTTTGGGATTGCAGCGCTTTTTAAGAACGCCGGCTTTTCCATAGAGGTCGGAGCCCTATTTAGCGGGGTGGCTTTGGCCTCGTCACCATATGCTCATGAGATAAGTGCTCGGCTAAAACCACTAAGAGATTTTTTCATTGTGCTGTTTTTTATTACACTCGGCCAAAGCATGAGCCTGGGCAATCTTTCGTCCGCTATTGTCCCAGCCTTGGCGTTGTCGGCCATTGTGATAATTGCCAAGCCATTTGTCATTACTTCGACTCTAGGCATTATGGGTTATACCAAACGTGTAAGCTTTAAAGCTGGCATCAACTTATCGCAAATCAGTGAGTTCTCGATTGTGTTGGTGGTACTCGCTAGTAACTCCGGGCTGGTCGAAAAACGGCTGAGTGTTATCATCACTCTAGTGGCAATTATTACCATTGCCGTATCAACTTATCTCATGCAATACGACGATGAGCTTTTTGCCCTGTTTGACCGGCTCAACTTGCATCTTTTTGAAAAGGAAGTAACTTATAAAGAAAGTCGGTCCCACGGCGGACATCCGCTACTATTATTTGGCTATCATCATGGTGGACATGAATTCATTAGAGCTTTTAAAGACATAGGCAAGCGCTATTTGGTGGTGGACTATGATCCAGCGGTGATTGAATCGTTAGAAACGCAAGAAATCCCCTATATGTATGGCGATGCCACCGACATTGAACTGCTAGATGAGCTTGGCATCGAAAAAGCCAAATTGGTCATTAGCACCCTCTCGGATTTTGAAGCCACCCAAAATCTTGTCAAGCACATTGCCACTGTTAATCCCGAGGCAGTAATTATTTGCCACGCCGACAATAAAACGGAAGCTGTTCAGTTATACGAGCTCGGTAGCACCTACGTTATGATTCCCCAATACATTGGCAGTGAAAAAATAAGTTCATTCATTCGGAAAAACGGTTTAAACAAACACGAGTTTGAACAATTCCGTGAAAGACACTTGAACTACTTGCAGTCACACTTTGATACTGAAGAAGCCGCTTAGTCGGTAGGTGGCGTATAGAGCTTATGCCGCTGAATATAGTCCAGAACCTCGGAATCCAGTCCTTCAGGAATGTGACCTTTGCGTAGTGCCCGACGGGCAGTGCTTGATGAAATGGTCGCATCTCTAGCTTCAAACACGATGTAACGCAATCGTAATCCTCTGGTTTGCTCTAGTCCACGCAATAATTCTTTGGTGTCAGCTACCGATTGCCTCCTAACACCGATGATAAAATGCACCTCTTGAACCAAGTCATTGATATGGGGCCAATCGGCCAAGTGATTTAACATATCCTCACCCATCAACATGTGTAATTCAGCCCCCTTAAAGCGAGCTTTTAAAAGTGGCAACGTTTCATGAGGACTAAAGCGGGCCTGACCAAGAATAATCGTGCCCATTTTGGGAGTGTTTTTCAGGGCAATTCGAACCATAGCTATCCGGTGCTCAAAGGCTTTTACGCCTTGCTTGCGGCGAGGTCGGGGTTCGACCAAAAAAAATATTTTGTCTAGTTGGTACCGCTTGAGCACAGCGCTAGCAAAACTAACATGCCCGGCATGGATTGGGTCAAACGTTCCGCTAAAGATACCAATTTTTTTCATGCTGCCTGTTTCTCGACTTGACCAAAAGTAATAAAATCACTCATTCGCATTTTTACTTTCTTTGGTGCCTCCGTATTGCCTTGTCGCAGAACTGCGCCATTACAAATATCTACTTTGTGCAAACATTTGGGGCACTCCCAACAGTCTACTTTTACTACCTTCTTTTTATCAACTAATCTATTACAATTAATGCACCGGATTTTTTCCTTGCTGTCATGCACCTCAGACTTTTGTGAACTATCTGTTTCATCAGTTTCACCGCGCAAGCGTTTGTCTTCCTCATCTTTGTAGGCACCCGGGCAAGAGCTCGACTTGGCGGTTTGTTGAGCTTGTCTACGAGCTAACTCAGCTTGCGCATAGTCACCTTGCGCTTGATAGGCCCTGGCTTGTTCAATATGACCGGCGGCTTCTGGCCCAAAAACTCTCGGATTGATAGTCTTATCTATTATGGCTCGGTCAACCATGAACTGCTGCGATAGTTTATGAAGCCGTTTAATAGCTTGGACTGGTGTCCGGATGCGGTCCGCTTCACTTATTAATTGTCTGACAATAGCCTGCACCGTCTGGGCAAGATCGCGTTCACGCTGTCGACAAACCTCAAGGTATGCAATGTAGTCCTGAGGTGGCTTATCTTCACCAAAAAAGGTTCCACCTGCTGCTTGGTCGTATAATCGGACGAAATCAATCACTCCGTTTTTCAGTAAATCTTTTGAGATAAGCATCGGGGTACCAATGATGTCTGTTGTTGATAAGCCTGAATAATCAACACCGAGTTGTGCGGCTAAACTTACTAATGTTTCTATGTCATGTCGGCCTTGGCCGGGTTGCTTTACCCCCGCTACAAAAGCAGACTCAACAATAAGTTCGTTACCTTCTTTGGTTGTTGCCTGAAAAGAGCCCGACTTGGTCTCCGCAAAAAAGCCATTGTCTGTTAGCTCGTCATCCGTCATTGTGTCATCACATAGCGATGGTACGACAAGATAATGGCTGTCAAGTAAGCCGGCTTGCAGACAGTA
>CAYMBM010000022.1:0-7987 GCA_964388705.1 uncultured Candidatus Saccharibacteria bacterium | reverse complement strand
CCAATTCGTTCAGCGCGACCTTACTACCTAGATTATTTGAGTGGTTTTGATGCCGCTGTTGCGCATGTCGGTGGCAGTCCTGACGCCCTTAATCAAATCAGGAGCCAGGGTATTAAAGATCTAGACGAATTTGCCAATGCCGGAGCCTATCAACGCATCACTAGCCGCTATGCACCGCACAACGTTTATAGCAGTATGGCCAATTTATACAATCTGCAAAAAAGTAAGGGTTTCAGTAGTAGTTACAGCGGTTTTGTTCGAAAAGCTGAAAAGAAAGCCGATACCCCCACCGCCAAGTCTATTGACTTTGCAATTTCTAGCTACTTATATAACGCCCACTACGACTACGATGTCGGCACCAACAGCTACCTGCGGAGCGAAGCTGGCAAGCCCCACATAGACGAACGCAGCAACAAACAACTCAACCCTAAAGTGGTCATTGCTATCATCGTCCCACAGGGTATTGCCGCTGACCGTATTCATAGCACCTATTCAGACCTTGGCGCTGGCCAAGCCTACATATTTCAAGATGGCATAGTAACCATCGGCACTTGGGCTAAACCGGATCGCAAAACCCAAATAAAGTTCACCGATGCCAATGGAGCAGTTATTCCTCTCAATCCTGGACAGACATGGATTAGTTTAGTCGGTAGCGCCTCTGGTGTAAGTTACAAGCCCTAAAAAGGCTGGTGGGCATGGATCATTTTAAAAAACTGCGTAGCCAGATCCAAACCAATCTATTCATTGTACTGGGCATAAGTAACGTATTGGCCGCCGCGTTGGTGCTGGCCTTAACTATCTACACGCACTTATCGGTAACTATTATCGCTGGCTCAGCTGCATTAGCTAGCCTCGTGATGGCCTTCGTCTTATCCGGCGCCGTTACCACTTACGTGCTCAATCCATTAAAACAATTGCAGCAAGCTATCCTCCATGTCGCGCCAGGTCATAATGATAGTCAAGCACCAGACTTAGAGACAATAAAACTCGGCAGAGAACTAGTGAAATCATTGGCGCTTGAAGTCTATCAAATGGCCAGTCAAAATGATCTGAAGTCCGAAGTTGAACACCGTAAAACTCTTACCCAGGCAGCCAATATTGTCAGCCATTTACCGCTACCAATGTTTGTCTTTAACAAACAACAAATCGTTGTGAACGCTAGTGATGCTGCGATGGAGTATTGTCATCTGGCCAGTGCCCAACTTTTTGGTAAAAGACTCTATGACAATCTATTTTTAGAATTTTCTAGCAGTAATACCTTGGAACAATGGGTCATTGACTGTCAAAAAAATAAGGTTACCGACACGGCCTACTGGCAGCGCGTACATGTTCGCCAACCAAATCAGCCACTAAGGCAATGTGATATTGCTGCGTATTATAATCGTGATAACCCTAGTGGCACCGAGTTCATTGTCACCTTATTTGATCGTACTAAACAATACAATCAAGAAGATGACGATGTTAGCTTTATTGCACTGGCGGTACACGAGCTACGAACGCCGTTAACCATGCTACGCGGCTATATCGAGGTATTCGAGGAAGAGCTCGAGGGCAAGCTTGATCCAGAACTCACGAGTTTTATGCGCAAAATGATTGTTGCTGCTCAGCAACTGGCAGCGTTTTTTAACAACATTTTAAACGTCGCCAGAATTGATCAGAACCAACTGACCTTGTCCTTAGCCGAGGCCTCCTGGAGCGATATTCTCACCGCCGCCTGCAAAGAACTCGATCTCAAAGCTCAAGTTCATGATCAGCGTCTTATCGTCAATGTCTCTGATCAATTACCAACAGTGGCTGTGGACAGGTACAGTATTATTGAGGTTATTAATAACTTGATTGATAATGCCATAAAGTACAACAAAGCTGGTGAATCTATTACGATTGATGCCCACCTGCGTAAGGATGGACTAGTGGAAACAACCGTGCAGGACCATGGTGCTGGTATACCGCCGGTGGTTGTAGCCAATTTGTTCGATAAATTTTACCGAAGCCACCGAACTTCGGGTTCGGTTGGCGGGACTGGTTTGGGGTTATATTTGAGCAAAGCCATTGTGAACGCTCATGGTGGTGAAATCTGGGTTCAATCGACCGAGGGTGAGGGTAGCACCTTTGGGTTTACATTGATACCTGCCAGCCAGCTTGCGGCCGAACTAAAAACTGGTGATAATAAAGGTATCGTCCGTAACGCCCACGGATGGATTAAAAACCATAGTTTATATAGACGCTAATGGACCAAACGACCTTAACCAACAATCCAATCCCAGAGCAGACCCGCCGGGTGTTAATTATTGAGGATGAACACTTCATCAGTGAGCTTTATCTGCGCTCGCTGACCAAAGCCGGCTACGTAGTCAAAGTGTTAGTTGACGGCCGGGAAGGACTTAAACAAGCTCAGAGCAATCAATACGACATTATTTTGCTGGACATTATGATTCCCAATCTCATAGGTACCGACATTCTCAAAACATTACGAGACCCAGCTAAAACGCCGAGTTTTCATAGCAAAATTATCTTGGCCACCAATTTAGATCAGGGCGAGGAAGGGCGGGCTGCCACTGAGAAATACGCTGACGGCTATATTATTAAGGCTGACATTACTCCCAAAGAACTCGTCGCCTACCTAAATAACATAAAAGTTTAGAATTTCCAGACTTGCAAAGTGCTTGAGCTGGGCAGACAATAAGTATTAGTCATGTGGGTATGAGTTCGTATGGACCATCCACCTACAGACTTTATCTAAACTCTGGACTCGCAGACTACGGTCACTGCGGTTCCTATCATACAATCAGCTTCTTTGCAGCTGAGCCTTGAAGGAACGGTTTCAAGCTCTTAGCAAACAGCTACCAATCAAATCCCGTTCACTGGTCGCATATCTGTAACCAGTTCTTTTGTATGTAACTAATCAGGAGTTTAGAAATGAAAGATATTGAAGTTAACGCTTACACCTTTATTAACCGCCAAGGAGTTCGAGGTATCCCGCGCACCATTACGGTCGCCAATCAACGCTACTCCTTCATCGACTCGGGTTTGTCCTACCTCATCAAAAAAGGCCAGCATTTAATCCGATTGTTTGACATGACTGATGGCCAGCAGGTCTATCGTTTGCGATTAGAAGACGACCATTGGACATTAGTCGGTATAAAGACATTGCCATGATTGGCCAACGCCTAACCAGCGCCCAGCTAGAGGGCGTCAGCGTTCATGCTGGCTTTCCTAATCCGGCATTAGACGGCTCGATGGATAGCCTTGACCTAAACCGGTTTTTGGTCACCCATCCGGCCGGTACTTATTTCATGAGAATCGTGGGTGATGATTGGCAAGCCGTCGGCATTTGGGATAATGACTTAGTGATTATCGACCGAGTGATTGGACCTCGCAAAACTGACTTGGTGATCTGGTGGGAAAGTGAGTCGTTTGTGATAAGCAATTTGCCAAAGGTTCCAAATAAAGTACCGACTTGGGGAGTGGTCACAGCCACTATTCACCGATACAGAGAAAAGCCATGAAAAGCAAATCTAGGAGTGCGAGAAATATCTTTGCACTTATAGACTGTAATAATTTCTTTGTAAGTTGCGAAAAAGTATTTCGCCCGGATCTGGAAGGCCAGCCGATAGTAGTGCTGTCCAGCAACGACGGCTGTGCCGTAGCCCGCAGTAACGAAGCTAAAGCCCTGGGCATTCCTATGGGTGCACCAGCCTTCAAGTATCGTCAATTATTTAAAGATCACCAGGTGATGCAGTTCAGCGCCAATTTTGAACTGTATGGGGATATCAGCAAACGAATTACTATGCTGCTGACCAGCATCACGCCACGGATCGAGGTGTATTCGGTTGATGAGTCTTTTCTTGACCTAAGCCAGCTCAACATCGACGACCTAACCGCTTGGGGGAAAGTAGTCCGACAAAAAATTCTCGATTGGGTAGGTATACCTGTGTCGATTGGTATCGCCCCTACCAAAACTCTGGCCAAACTTGCCAGTGACCAGGCCAAAAAACTACCCGAACTTGGTGGCGTTTTACACCTAACCTCGAAAAAGTACTTAGAACAAACGCCTGTGCAGGATATATGGGGTGTAGGCCGACGCTTAGCTCCGCGCCTCAAGGCCGAGGGCATTTTCAGCGCCTGGCAGCTAGCCTGTTGTAGCCCCAAGCGGGCTCAGCAGCTGCTAGGTATTCACGGCCGGCAAATGGTAGCTGAACTCAACGGTACATGCTGTCACCCCTTGCAGCAAGAAGGTAAGCGGCAAAAAAGTATTGCTCGGACCCGGACGTTTGGCGAAGATACCTCAAAAGCTACTGTTATCGAGGCAGCCCTAGCCAACTTTACAGCCCAGGCCTGTTTTCGCTTGCGTCGTGAAGGCCAACTAACCCGCCGGGCAGGATTTTTTCTAACTACTAGTCGCTACAAGCCGGGCTACAAAACCTGGAGTCGAGAAGTGCAGTTCTCAACCCCCACAGCTGACACCGGGTTGATTCTTGGAAGTCTCACCGATCTACTCGTTAAGGTCTACAATGGTAGTCAGTTGTATCACCGAGCTGGCGTCTTTTTGCACGACTTTATCCCAGCGGGAAGTCTACAAACCGATTTACTAGGTTATGTCGATAGCGAGCTATTCGATCGGGCTACAGCCCGAATGCAAGCTGTTGATCAAGTCAACAACCGCTGGGGCAAGTACACGTTGCGACTGGCAGCCGAAGACTTGGGGAATAAATGGCAACCCAAACATCGTCTGCGCAGCCCCCGCTACGTATCACAGTGGGATGAATTACCTAAAGTTCGTATCCAAACTTAATTTTTTTTAAGTGAGGTCCTCTGGTTGCGATACCAGCAGGCCGTAACCACGACTACCAGACTAGCTAGCCAACCGAGAACGCTTAGTTGTAAGGCTTGGTCTTCACGCTTTTCTACTTCGCGTAGATTGCGCCCGCTCATAACATAATAATCTTTGGCGGCTACGGTAACAGTAGCTATCCGAACCCCTGGTTGGGGTTGCCAAGTAACTCGATTTCCATAATTGGAATTAGCATGATCTAAAACCCCCTTAGGTATTGTTGGTAACTGACCTTCAAGGTAACCAGTTCCCTGAATCGGTTTGCCGGTTTTATCATAGACCACAATAAAGGGTGCCAGGCTGACAGCAATATCAACGTGACCATTGGAAACCGGGAAGGGAAAGGTACCTTCATTGAGTTGATTGGCAACATCTTGGGCTAGTTGAACTTGTGGATCGTTGGCCCCTTGCCGCAACGATTGTTGAGCCACGACGTAAATCGTGCCAAAAATAATGGTAAGTATGGCGAGTCCAGCCAGCCAAGAAGCATATTTCTTCATACGTTTTATTATACCCGATTTGGTGACCCCGGCGGGATTCGAACCCGCGATCTTCTGGATGAGAACCAGATATCCTGAACCGCTAGACGACGGGGCCATAGTTGCTGACAACGAAACGTGCACACAGACTATCATAACAGAGGTAGCACGTCTAGTTATTTCAGTTGTAAAAACAGAGGAAAACACCGATAATAAAGCATAAGTGTAATCCACTGCTATTTTTGTTATGATTTTATACCCTGAACATCTGGCCATACTCGGGATACCATTTTTGCATATTGAGCACGTCCTGATAGGTGTAGCCATCGGTTTTGTTATTATTTTGCCTTCGATGATTTACTACGTACGCCGATCGAGGCGCGTTATTTCCAGTCAAGCCGAAGAAGCTTTGCAGCAAGCCCAGGGAAGCCAGCACGAAGCCCACACCGAGCGCATCAAGTCTGACATCATTATCTCGGCGATTGAAGATGGGGTGGTGGTTATTGGTAAGGATCAAGTTATTCAGGTCTTTAACAATGGCGCCGCCACAATCACTGGCTGGCCAATCAATGAAGCAGAGAACCTTGAATACCATTCGGTATTTAAACTTTTTGATAACAAAAACCAACCTTACAATGACAACCAAGACCCGTTTGCCAGAGTCTTCATAACAAAAGCGGTGTATCGTGATAATAATGCCATGCTGGTAACTAAGTCAGGACGACAGATACCACTGTATATGAGTGTGTCACCGCTGGTTGATAGTCGAGGAGAAATCAATGCAGTAGTTGGTGTTTTTCGAGACGTTACCCAAGAGCGAGCAGAAGAAGAGCAGAGGGCCGAGTTCATTAGTACTGCCAGCCACGAGATGCGCACGCCAGTAGCGGCCATAGAAGGTTATCTGGCATTAGCGCTGAACGAAAAGGTATCCAGCATTGACACCAAAGCCCGTGGATTCTTGGAAAAAGCTCATGCCAGTACCCGACATCTCGGTCAACTCTTCCAAGACTTGCTGACCAGTGCCAAGGCCGAAGACGGTCGTTTGGTCAACCACCCCCAAGTAGTAGAAATTGGAGCTTTTTTAGAACAAATGGTTGATAGCTTACGCTTTTCCGCCGAAAAAAAAGGTTTACTTATGGAATTCCTGGTGGGTGTGGCCAGCGAAGGTACCAAAAGTACCGAGGGGAATAAGGTCGTTCGGCCCCTCTATTACGCGTCGGTTGATCCCGATCGGCTACGAGAGGTCATTACTAACATCTTTGATAATGCCGTTAAATACACCGATACCGGCCGCATCACCATTGGCCTAACGGGGGATGATGCCATTGTGCAGTTTTATATTAAAGACACCGGCATGGGCATACCGCCAGAAGACGCCTCGCATCTATTTCAAAAGTTTTACCGCATTGATAACTCGGCAACCAGGAGCATTGGTGGTACCGGGCTAGGTCTATTTATTAGTCGTAAGATTATCGAGCTAAGCAAGGGTAGAATATGGGTAGAGAGTAAGTTAAACGAAGGCAGCACGTTTTATATTAATTTGCCCCGGCTGAGTACCCAAAAAGCGGCTGAGGAAAAGGCAACAGAGGCTCGGCTAACTTCACCGCTCGAGAGCTAACCAGACATGAAACTTCATGATACAATAACGTTAACATAAGCACCATAAGGGGTAGGTAAGACTATGGCAAAAATTATGCTGGTCGAAGACGACAACAATCTCCGGGAGATTTATGAGGCCCGGTTGCTTGCCGAAGGCTATGAAATCGTCAGCGCTAAAGATGGAGAAGAGGCCTTAGCTTTGGCCGTAAAAGAAAAGCCTGATTTGATCATTTCTGATATCATGATGCCGAAAATCAGCGGCTTTGACATGTTGGACATTCTGCGCAGTACTCCGGAAACTAAAAATACTAAGGTCGTCATGATGACGGCACTATCACAAGTAGAAGACAAAAATCGAGCAGAGAAGTTAGGTGCTGATCGCTATCTGGTAAAGTCCCAGGTTACTCTTGAGGATGTGGCCCGGGTAGCGCGTGAAGTGCTGGAAGGAACATCCTCCGGCGGTGGGTCAACGCCTTCTGCCACTGATACAACTTCTAGTGCATCACCGGCTACCCCAACACCCAGTGCTCCATCGCCACCAGCATCCAGTACAAGCGCATCAACTACAACCGAGCCACCAGCCGCTCCAACGTCCGCCAGTCCATCACCTATTGCTACCCCCGTTCCTGCGCCACCAGCGGATCTCCCGGCACAATCGGCTAATCCTGCAGCGGCCTCGAGTAGCAATCTAGCCGAACCAGTCGCCAAGGAAGAACAAGAAGTCGATGCTCAAATTAAGGCCTTCGCCGATGCCCCAAGCCCTGAACCCACACCAGTGGTACCATCAGCCAATACACCAAGCGCTCCGCCAGTGCCACCAGTTGCCCCAGCGATGGCTACTGAGCCAGCACCAGTCGCCAAGCAGATTACGGTTTCTGATGCTCCTTCAGAAAACCTAGTAACGCCAGTTACCACTATCACTCCCAGTGAACCAAAGCCCGGTGAGCAACAGCTCACCACCAAAGAACTGCTAGACAGTGGACCAACTGCTGGTGGACCAGACCACATTCAGGCAGCAGGCGATGATGTGCCGGTAGCTCACAAAAAGGTTATTCAACCCTTGGGTGACCCTACCAAA
>CAYMBM010000021.1:0-8143 GCA_964388705.1 uncultured Candidatus Saccharibacteria bacterium | reverse complement strand
TGGCAGGAAAAGACACTAACGACCTTAAAGAATTAGCAAAACTATTAAAAGATAAACAGTGTCCAAAATGCGGGAAAAAGACTCTGACTGAGCCGCGCTTTTATAACATGATGATGAAAACATGGGTGGGTCCGATAGAAGATGAGTCGTCTATAGCTTACCTACGACCGGAGACTGCCGGCCCAATGTTTACTAATTACGAAAATGTACGGGAGACTATGCGTGCCAAATTACCGTTTGGTATCGCTCAGATTGGTAAGGCCTTTCGCAACGAAATATCGCCAAGGGATTTTGTTTTTAGGGTGCGCGAGCTGGAGCAAATGGAAATGCAATATTTCATTCGTCCTAAAGATCAAGAAAAAGAATACGAGCGCTGGCGTGAATTTGCCTGGACATTTTTGACCGAATGCCTAGGCATTGATCTAGAAAACCTTCAGTGGCATGAACACGATAAGGACGAGCGGGCTCATTATGCCGTCGCCGCCCACGATATTTATTTTAATTTTCCACAAGGGTTTAAAGAGTTGTGGGGAACGCATAATCGTACCGATTTTGATCTAAGTAATCATATGAAGGCAAGTGGCAAAGATCTTCAATATTTTGATGAAGCCAGTGGAGAAAAAATTACTCCATTTGTCATTGAATCTTCTGTGGGTGTTGGCCGTCTACTTATGGCAGTGTTAACAAATTCCTATTCAGAAGACGAGCAAAATGGTGAAAAGCGAACGTTCTTAAAATTGCCGACCAATCTTGCACCAGTAAAAGTTGCGGTTTTTCCGTTGCTCAAGAACAAACCGGAACTAGCCAAAAAAGCCAAGGTAGTCCATGATCTGCTAAAAAAGGAAGTTGGTTCAGTTATGTGGGACGATAATGGAAACATTGGCAAGCGCTATCGTCGCCAGGATGAAATTGGTACGCCGCATTGTGTGACGATTGATTTTGATACTTTAAAGGATGATACAGTAACGGTTCGTGACCGGGATACTACTAAACAAACACGTGTAAGTATTGGTGATTTATCGTCCGGATTAAACTAACAATGAAAACAGAAGATCAAATGGATAAGCAGCAAAAAATCAGCCAACTTCTAACTGAAGCGGGCAAGCTGCACCATGATGTCTATCGAATTGTTGACGGTGATGATCCGGATTGGGCCAGTTGGTACGCGGACTGGTTGATAAATTTATCCGAACTACCAAAAATACTAGGCAAAAGGCCCGTGCGCAGCCAACTCATTTACCAACTGGTTGATCTTGGTAATAAATACGAGAATGAACACCCCAAGATGGCCTGGCAAGACTTCTATGCCCAGCAACTAGTTAAACTAATTAACTGATGGATGTAGCTGTAAAACCAGATTTAGTGAGCAGCTACTTTTTTGGGTCCCAAACGGACGCAAGCAAAGAATTGGTATGTTATGTAGCTGGCTTCAGAACCAAGGTTAAAACTTATCAACAAGCGATCGCGTCATTACAGAAGCTTGGTTACGACGTAATAGCTTTTGAATACTTACCAACTGTACTTCAAAGTGGTGATCCACAACTTCTCGTCCAGGTGATTGAAAACATAACTAAGCAAGTAATCCAGAGATCAAAGAATTACATTGAAACCATATGCTTAGGCGTTAGTTTAGGCTCATTCATTGCATATAATGTCCAAAAACGCGTGCCGAATGCCTATATTGGTGCTTATGCTGCTGGTGGTGTTAGTATGAGCGGTGCCATTTTTAGTCAAAGAGGGTTCAAAAAAATTGCTCAGGCGTTTGTAGATAACGGCTATGATCCAGAAAAGTTAGATAAAATTTGGCGACCCATTGATGCTGATCCTATGACGGCTACGTTTCCAAAAAACAAATCGTTGATTGTGTTTGAGGGCACTGCTGACAAAATTGTGAAATACAGCGAGGCTCAAAAAAATATTAAAAACTGGCTAGAGAAGGGGATCAGAGTCAAAATGTATCCCGTCCGTGGTCGTGGACACTTGTTAACTGTGTTGTACTTTATTAGAAATACTAAAAGAGTTTTAGCCAAAGCCAAACAACATCACATAGCCAGTGCCTGAGCCATAACACCAAATGTTTGATGGTATCATAGTTTTGATATGGAAGTTTTGCGGTGTACCCAGTTTGGTAATCCCTTGTTGCGACAAGTAGCGCAGCCAGTGAAAACTGCTCAGGTTAGTTCCAAAAAGGTTCAACGGCTGATTACTGATATGCGTCATACCTTGATCCAAAAAAAGTTGGGTGTTGGTTTGGCGGCTCCACAAGTGGGCGAAAGGTTGGCGTTGGCGGTAATAGCCATTCGTCCCTTAAAACATCGTCCAAAGGCTAAACGATTTGACTTGGTGATCATTAACCCTAAGATTACGGAAAACTTTGGACGCAAAACCCAAATGTGGGAAGGTTGTATAAGCAGTGGGGAGGGCGAGAACGGATTATTCGCCAAGGTACCTCGTTATAAGGAAATCAAGCTACACTACACGGACGAACATGGTATACCACATACCAAGCACTTTAAGGGTTTGGTGGCCCATGTTATTCAACATGAAGTCGATCATTTAAATGGCTTGTTGTTTGTTGACCGGGTCAAGGATACCAAGACCTACATCACATTTGCCGAATACGAGAAGATGAAACGCAAAGATAGAGTAAAATAGCCGCCGAATCTGTCTTCTTGACTAAGAATGATTCGGTTTGCGGAGAGCTTCTGGTGATTGACGGCGGGATGAGTCTTAAAGTTTTTGGTTAGCAAGTCTGACTTGTCAAAGCCGTTACAGAAATATCATTTGCCATGGCACAACTAAGCCGGGAAGTGCTATTATTAACTTGAAGACAAACAACAAACCAAAGGGAGTAATTTTAAGGAGGTTGTTATGTTAGGAAATGTAAACGTCGGGCCAGCCATCGCCGTAAAAGATGTTGAAAAGGCCGTAAAATTTTACACAGAAACACTTGGGCTAAAAGAAGTGTCGAAAAACGACGCTGGTACAACCCTAAAAAGTGGTGACAGCACAGTATTAATTTATCAATCACAATTTGCAGGCACTAATAAAGCTACATATGTAGGTTGGGTTGTGCCAGACGTTGAGGCTGAAGTTACGGAACTAAAAGGCAAAGGCGTAGAGTTTGATACCTTTGAAATGCCTGGTATCACTTGGCAAGGTGATGTAGCTGTAATGGGTTCGATGAAGGCCGCTTGGTTTAAAGATCCTGACGGTAACATCCTCTCTTTTGGGAACATGTAGATATCTAGGTACTCCAGAAAAGGAGGGCTACGATGCCCTCTTTTTCAAATAAATGTCAAACGATCTATAATTAATTAGCAGTATTTCAAAGGAGGCCCAAATGGCAACGCAATCCAAAGAAAACAAGTGGGACTTTTCCAACTTGTCAGCACTATTCTTTAACTGCACGCTCAACAAATCACCGCAGCCAAGTCATACCCAGCTGCTTGTTGATGTGAGTCGGAAGATTATGGATAAGCACGGGGTGAAGACGGAAGTCATTCGGGCCATTGACCATGACATCGCCACAGGGGTATATCCAGATATGCGTGAACACGGCTGGAAAACCGACGAATGGCCAGCTATTTACAAAAAGGTTCAAAAAGCTGATATTGTTGTGCTCGCCGGACCAATTTGGCTGGGCGATAATAGCTCCATTATGAAGCAGGTCATTGAGCGACTCTATGCTAACTCACATATTTTGAACAAAGAAGGGCAGTATGCTGATTATGGCAAAGTCGGCGGCTGTTTAATTACTGGCAATGAGGACGGGATCAAGCACTGTGCAATGAATGTGCTATATAGCCTGGGACATTTGGGCTATACCATTCCGCCCCAGGCTGATGCTGGTTGGATTGGCGAAGCTGGACCCGGACCAAGTTATGGAGATAAGTTAGACGACGGAACCATTGTTGGTGTAAACAATGATTTTACCAATCGTAATACAACCTTCATGACCTGGAACCTAATGCACCTAGCTAAAATGCTCAAAGATGCTGGCGGACTTCCAGCCCATGGCAATCAGCGTAGCAAATGGGATGCCGGCGCCCGTTTTGATTTTGAAAACCCCGAATACCGTTAACAAATGAGACAAACTCTCATCGTTATAAGTACCGTTTTAGTACTAGCTTCGCCAGTAGTTTATATTAATTCGATTCTACATGGTCAAACACACCCGCACCGAACCACTCGTTTTGTCTTAATGGTTATCACAGTCCTGTCAGCACTGTCACTGTTTGCTGGAACTAAAGGTGCAGCTTTTTGGTTGGCTTTTGCCAGTGCGGTGCAGGGAACCGTAATATTTATCTTGAGTCTTAAACGTGGCATGGGCGGTTGGGCTAAGCTAGATATAATCTGTCTAGCCATCGCCCTTACTGGGGTTATATTGTGGCAATCAAGTGGTCGACCAATCATTGGCTTGTACGCATCGATCATTGCCGATTTTGTTGGCTGCGTACCTATGCTGGTTAAAACTTATAAGTTACCTGAGACTGAAAACTGGATGTTCTTTGCTATGGATACAATTGCTTCAATTTTAACACTGGCAGCATTGAGTAGCTTTACCCTTTATACGTTGGGCTATCCGATCTATATTTTTCTTATCAATGGGGCAACCGTTATGCTTATACTAACCAGGCGTCAAATACTGGCAGCAAAAACGACATGATTTAACTAATCGAGGTGTTATGATTAGAGATAGAATGAAAAATAGTGAGCCAAACGCTTACGCGTTTATTGATAGTCAGAATTTGAACCTAGGGGTTCAAAAAATGGGTTGGAAGATGGATTGGCGCAAATTCCGTCAATATTTGGCGAGCGAATACAATGTTAGTAAAGCCTACATGTTCATTGGTCATCTACCGGAGTTTGAAGATATGTATGTACATATGCACGAGCTTGGCTATTTGGTGGTGCTCAAGCCAACCCAGGATACCAATAAACCCAAAAAAGAGGCCAAGGAAGAGGACAAATCCGAAGATAAGAAACTGACCAAAGGCAACATTGACGCTGACTTAGTATTATGGGCCATGAAAGAACGAGATAATTATGACAAAGCGATTATTGTCAGTGGGGACGGGGATTTTTATGTGTTGGCAGAGTACTTAGAAGAAATTGGCAAACTTGGTCATATCATGACGCCGAACTGGCAGTATTCAAGTCTACTGAAAAAATTCGAAGATTATATTGTGAGAATCGACAAACTTCGCCGTGAGCTATCTTATGGCAATATCCGACGGCCCAACAAGTCTTAAATGTCGCTGCTATTTTTTCTGTTTGAATTTGGATTTTTTGGAAGCCATCTACCTTGCGTACTGTGGCCATGAAAATAAAAACTGGCATTAGGTAAGTTGTGTGACATCCAGCTCACTGCACTCCCGAATGTTTTTGTATCCTTATATCCCTCACCGAACAGATCATACAACTTATGAATATCGACTCCCTCTGGGCACAAATCGATATAGTTTGCAATTACGTCGTGCAGTGGCTGACGTTGATCTGCAAAGCTACGCCCAGATCGTATATAACCCCTACGATACAAATATGACATAATACCGGGCTTAAGCACTTTATCGTTAATTGTTTCTGCTTGGTAAACCAATGCTTCAGGGTCTTCTGCTAAGGTCTCTACTAGATTTACAAGGGACTCGTAGGCGGTTGTTAAACTATCTGCCGGGAAGTGACGGCGATGGCCACGACTTTCTTTTTTAGTATAAGCATGTCTGTTGGCTATCAAACCATCAGATATGCTCAAAACTCGCCCAACGTGTGTGGTATAAGGATCGATTGAATCAATGACCTCTTGAGTTGTTACACCTGTTTTTCCACTTTGCCCAATACGCATAACCATAGCTAATCGAGTGAGGTGATTAACATTCGTAAAGCCGTCCCAACTAAATTCCCCATGGTGCAAACCCACTAAGTCTGCTAAAGATATACACGTATCTAACCCGATCCCTAGCAAGTGATTTGTAAAAGCAAAGGCCACCTCCTGGTCAGGATTTCGTTTAACAGTGTCCTCTTTAGGATCGTAATGAATCAGTCCGAGCGGAGTGTATTTGCGGTAAACATCCCTGAAAACTGATAGCCGTGGTGAACGAATTTTAGGATCTGATAGCTGGCGGAATCGTTCAGCTACTAAAGGCAAGGCAGTTTCATCCTCAGGCGCGAGGAGCAGAGCAATAGCTTTTGTTTCGCTGTTGGTACCAGCTAACATGTTTTCCATGGCTACATGGCCTATTTGAAGTGCTGTTGAATCACCTAAAATTCTCGCCTGAATATCTTCAGGCGGCTGAGGAAAGTGGCTGTAATCGGCTTCCAGTATTGGTGAACTCACAAGCAAGAGTTATATCACACCATAAAGTAATAAACAAAAGCATTAACCATCGGTAATGTATAATACAGCCAATGGATAAGCGCGTTTTTCCAAGAGACTTCCTGTGGGGAGCTAGCACGGCTGCACATCAGGTAGAGGGTGGCAACGTTAATCAGTGGACAGTCTGGGAGTTAGCTCATGCTAAGTACCTAGCCAACTCCGCAGAAGAACGTTTGGGCAACTTGCCGGACTGGCAAGAAATCAAAGTCCAAGCTAGCGACCCGGCTAACTACGTTTCCGGTGACGGAGTTGAACATTATAAGCGGTATGAACAAGATTTTGATATTGCCAAAAAGCTTAACTTCAATTCGTTTCGTTTTGGTATTGAATGGGCCCGCCTTGAGCCGGTGGAAGGGGAGTGGGATGAAGAGGCCATCTCTCACTACCGTGACTACATTTTACAGTTGAGGAAACGAGGACTGGAGCCAGTATTGAATATTTGGCATTGGACATCGCCAACCTGGTTTGAGGATAAGGGCGGATTTCAAAAACGATCCAATCTTAAGTATTGGGAGCGCTTTGTTCGTAAAATTGCATATGAGTACGCCGAAGAACTGACCTACGTTATAACAATTAATGAGCCTAACGTTTTTGTAAGTTTTAGCTATATAACTGGCGAGTGGCCACCGCAACAAAAAAACTTTCTTAAAGCCAGCTTTGTTATCTGGAACTTAGTTAGAGCCCACAGACGATCATATAGGATCCTCAAAAATAAGAATCACCAATTGCAAATTGGCGTTGCATCACAGTTGGCAAATATCCAAGCAAAACGACCACGTAATATTTTTGATGAGTTTTCGGTTAAAATCATGCGTTATGTTTGGAACTGGTGGTTTTTGAACCGTATTCGAAATCGTCAGGACTTTGTGGGCATTAATTACTATTTTTCAGATTATTACACCGAATTTTTTAAGCGAGAGAACCCTAAAGTACCACTCAATGATGTTGGTTGGTACATGGAGCCAGAGGGCTTATACCCCTTACTACTAAGAGTTTGGGCTCACTATAAAAAGCCGATTATTATAACAGAGAATGGGGTTGCAGACAGCAGAGATCAGTACCGACGTTGGTGGCTCGAGGAAACTATTATTGCTATGGAACGAGCTATTAGTGAAGATGTTGATCTAAAGGGCTACTTACACTGGAGTCTATTAGATAACTTTGAATGGAAAACAGGTTGGTGGCCCAAGTTTGGATTGGTAGAAGTTGATAGAGAACACGGTATGAAACGTACCATCCGTCCCAGCGCTGAATGGCTAGCTGGTCATATTAAAGACTTGTCAAAATAGCTAAAGTGCTAAATTGACAAAAACGCTAATGTTTGCTATAATAAGCGCATGATTTCTCAACCCAGAAACGTTATTCACCGAAGTCATTCAGAACAAAGGCCAACCTTTAGGCACTCAACAGGTAATGTAATGCAACGGATCGGCGAAAAGACCGTTGACGGTTTGGGTATGAAAGGGTCAGCCGAGGTTTTTCATCCAAGGGTTCTTCGTCGAATAGGCGGGGTAGCCGTATTAAGTGCTTTGACTTTATTGGGCCTGGGTATTAACAGTGACCAGTCCATACTTGGGCGGGCTAGGCAAGATGTGGTAAGTGCCGCCGCTAATATACCAGACGCACCCGGCGCTGTTGGTAGGGGCGTTAATGAATTTTTGCATAAACATAGTACCGCTGGTCAAACAGAGCGAGATCTTGAAAGGTTACATCGAACACCAAGAGATCAAATTGTAACGGTTATACCAGGAAGTGGTGAAGGAGCTC
>CAYMBM010000020.1:0-8231 GCA_964388705.1 uncultured Candidatus Saccharibacteria bacterium | reverse complement strand
GCCAGCAGGTGAACCAGGCGGTCCAGACAGCGAAGTTTTTTATGATTTTGGTACACCTCACGACAGTAAATGGGGTGAGCATTGTCACCCAAACTGTGATTGCGGTAGATTCTTGGAAATTGGCAACAGCGTTTTTATGCAATACATAAAGACAAAAGACGGCGGCTTTGACGAACTGCCTCAGAAGAACGTGGACTTTGGCGGTGGGCTAGAACGCATTGCGGCGGCTAGCATTGATAGCCCCGATGTTTTTAAGATTGACCTAATGTGGCCAATTGTTGAGAAGCTTCAAGAATTATCGGGTAAAAAATATGAGGACCACGTGGAAGCCAAGCGAATCATTGCTGACCATATGCGCAGCGCCGTTTTTATGGCAGCTGATGGAGTAACCCCAAGCAACAAAACCCAAGGCTACATTTTGCGCCGGCTGCTGCGCCGGGCCATTCGACAAGCTCATGAGCTTGGCATAGAATCAGGGTTATTTGAGGCAATTGCACCCATTGTGATTGATATGTACCGCCAGCCATTCCCAGAAATTACTCAGCATGAAAAAACGGTGGTCGAAGTGTTGGAAAAAGAAGAAAAACTCTTCCGACAAACACTTAAAAAGGGCTTGCGAGAATTTGAGAAACAGATTAAACAACAGCTAAATGGCAAAACTATATTCACTCTTTTTGACACTTACGGTTTCCCGCCTGAGCTCAGTGTGGAAGAAGCCAAAAAAAGAAGTATTACAGTACCGGAAAATTGGCGTAAAGATTTTGATGCCGAGCTAGAACAGCAGCGAAATCGATCACGCACTGCTGCCGCTGGTATGTTTAAAGGCGGTTTGGCAGAACATTCCGAGCAAACCATTAAATATCACACAGCTACGCACTTAATGTACAAGGCTCTGCGTTTGGTACTGGGTGATCACATTGAACAGCGCGGCAGCAACATTACTAATGAACGACTACGCTTTGACTTCAACCATCCGGCCAAATTAACAGATGAGCAAATCAAAAAAGTTGAAGAAATCGTCAACGAGCAAATCCAAAAAGACCTTCCGGTCACCTGGAAAGAAATGCCCACCAAAGACGGCTTGGCCACCGGCGCCCGCGGACATTTTGGTGAAAAGTATGGTGACACTGTCAAGGTTTACATCATGGGGCCGGAAAATAACCCCTACACCATGGAGCTTTGCGGCGGCCCGCACGTTGAGCACACCGGCTTGCTAGGTGAAGGCGACAAGAAGTTCAAAATCATCAAAGAAGAATCTTCTGCCGCGGGTATTAGAAGAGTTAAAGCGGCTTTAGTCTAAATTAGTTACATCAAAGCCAAAGCTGCATCTATCGTGTGCACCAAATCATCCAGTATATGAAATGATGGCAGTTGTTTCCGTGTAATCCATTGGTAGTCGGTATGTTCGCGGTCCAGCTTAATCTGAGGCCTGGTGGAAAGTTGTACCAAGCAAGGAAACACAATGTACTGTCGTTTTTGTTGGGGGTTAGCCAAAGTGTACGAAGTGCCAACTTTTATTACCACTTTTGCAACTTTTAAATTCAACTCTTCACTAATTTCTTGTTGAACTAGTTGCTTGAGAGGCTTGTCTTCATCAATAAAGCCATTGACGGTTGACCAATAACCTTCAGCATCGGCTAAGCCGTAGCCTCGTTTGACTATTAGGATTTGCTTTCTACACAGAATGGTACACATGACAATTGGGGCAATGGAGGCATTGGTGTAGTCGACTCGCCCATCTTGAAAATGTCCAAAATCTTTACCGGCACTTTTGAGCCATTTGGAAAGGTCAGATTCTTTGATGCCAGCCGAGATGCTATAGCCCATATTGTCAGTCTAACAAATCACGCATGAATCGGGGTCGTAACACCTATGTTTATGCTATAATCAAACTACTTATGCTCCAAAAGTTAAAACGTTTGTCCAGCTCAATTGTGAGCTCAAAAACCAAAACTGGTCCAAAGACTCAATATATCGTTGGCTTGGATGTTGGTACGGAATTTGTGAAGGCCTTGTTGGCTAAAGTCAGCAATGATCGGTTAGAAATAGTTGGTGTGGGGCGTACCCATCAGGATTTTAACGATATGCAAGCCGGCGCCATTGCCGACATTGCGGCCGTGGTTGCTAACTGTAACGCGGCACTCAATTTGGCTGAACAACAGTCGGGCGTAAGTGTGCGAACCGCCGTTCTGGGGATTGCGGGTGAGCTAGTAAAAGGCACTACAACCACAGTACGGCTGAACCGACGTGACCCGGAAAAAGCCCTTGATATAACAGAGGTTGAGCACATTATTGGTCGGGTGCAGGAACGGGCAGAAACCAAGGCCAAGCAACAGTTGGCTTGGGAACTTGGTGGCAAGGAAATTGATATTCGTTTGGTTAATAGTGCGCTGGTCAGTATTGAAATTGACGGCTATGCGGTGACCAATCCGATTGGCTTTCAGGGCAAAGAAATAGTTGTGCAGCTGTATACAGCTTTTGCGCCGATGATCCATATTGGGGCACTCGAACGCACCGCCACCGAACTAGATCTGGACTTGCTAGCGGTAGCGGCCGAGCCGTTTGCTGTCTCACGTTCGGTTATTGGTGACGATCCAAATGCGACCATGAGCGCCATACTAATGGACGTTGGTGGTGGTACCACTGACATTGCCGTGGTGAACGAGGGTGGTGTGCAAGGGACTAAAATGTTTGGCATCGGCGGACGGGCCTTTACCAGAGCTATCGAGCGGGCGCTGAATGTCAGTTTCACCCAAGCTGAGGAACTCAAACTGGCACTTGGTAGTAACAAAATCCCTAGCCATAAAGTCTCGGTTATTGAAAAGGCCTTGGATAAAACTTTGGAAGTCTGGCTCAGCGGTATTGAGCTTGCTTTGAGCGAGTTTACGCAGTTAGACCATTTGCCTCACCGGATACTGTTGTGCGGTGGTGGTTCGAGCTTAGATATGTTAATAGATAAGTTGGAGCAGACGTCTTGGTATACGAAATTACCCTTTACGCGCAAACCGACAGTCCAGCATATTCGACCAGACCAAGTCGTGGGTATTGTTGACAAAACGGCGGCAGTTACCGATCATACTTTCATAACCGCTATGGGATTATTAAGAGTTGGCCTGGATACCTTACAACAGGATGACAGCCAGCATACCAGCTCGTTTCGGGAAAAAATTGATAGGATGCTTCGAACATGACTAAGCCGCAAAAAGAGACTATTTACGTTGACGTCGATGATGAAATAACCGGCATCATCGAAAAAGTGCAGGACAGTAAAAGTAATATTCTGGCTGTGGTGCTGCCCAAGCGGGCGGCAGTTTTGCAGAGTACCGTTAATATGCGGCTGCTGAAACGGGCGGCCACCGATAACAAGAAAAACGTTGTGCTCATCACGTCCGAGGCCGCAATTTTGCCGTTGGCCGGAGCCGTTGGTATGCATGTGGCCAAGACATTGCAGAGCAAACCAGCTATACCGCCGGCCCCAGAAGTTAAAAGTGCTACCCTAACCCTCGACGACGAAAGCGACAATCTAGAAAACATTGACCCCAAGACGCCAATCGGCAAGCTGGCTGGCGACGATGATCATGCTGAAACCATCGAAGACGATTACGTTACAGAGGGCGATGGCGATAAAAAATCGGCAAAAAAAGGCAAGGGTAGTAAAAAGTTCAAAATTCCCAATTTTGAACGATTTCGGCTGTGGTTAATGCTTGGTGGCGCCGCTGTTGTGTTGTTAATTGTTGGACTTATTTGGGCACTTATTTTTGCCCCCAAAGCCAAGGTCACTATTAAAACCGACACCAGTACCATTAGTAGTAATTTGGATTTTACGGCCAGTTCTAGCGCCAAATCTCTCGACGTTAATGGTCGCGTAGTACCTACCACTACTGTCCAAATTGAAAAAACCGACACTCAAAAAGTGTCAGCCACTGGGCAAAAAGACAATGGGACGAAAGCCTCGGGTAAAGTGACGCTGAAATTAACGGACTGTTCTCAAAGTCAAGTTACAGTGCCAAGTGGTACGGTAGTGAGTGCTAGTAATGCTAACTTTATTACACAAGAAGCGGCGACTCTTAATAGAGTTATTGTGGGCCCCAATTGTGCGAATGACAGTTATCCGGCAATCTCTAGTGCAACCGTTAATGTAGTTGCCCAGAACGGAGGTGATAAGTATAACCTTAGTGCTCGCACATACACGGTCACGGGTTTTAGTAACGTCTCAGGGAGTGGTACAGCTATGACTGGTGGCACCACCCAATTGGTGAAAATACTCAGTCAGCAAGATTTCGACAATGCTAAACAACAACTACTGGATCGCACTAAGGGAGCGGCCCTGACTGATCTGCAGAAAAAACTGACCGATAGTAACCAGTTCCCCTTAAACGACAGTATTACGGCCACCAATCAGTCCATAACAGCTGCTCCAGACATTAACCAGGAAACAGAAGAAAGTACCGTCACAGCTAAAATAACCTACACCTTGGTCGGTGTGGCCAAGAATGATCTCAATCAACTGATCTCGTCTAACGTCAAAGGCCAGATTGATCCTAGTACCCAACAGATTCAAGATAATGGGCTGGGTAATGCTACGGTTAAGCTACAAGACAAAAAATCCAATGGTGACATTCCGGTCAATCTGCAGACGCAAGTCGTGGCTGGACCTCAACTTGATACTGAGGGTATCAAAAAAGAAATTGCTGGTAAAAAGCGTGGTCAAGCCTTAGCAATAATTCAAAAGCGACCAGGCGTCAAAGACGTTACCATTCAATATAGTCCATTCTGGGTTTTATCAACACCGAAAAAAACTGCTAAAATAACAGTGGTGTTTGAGCAAGCCGATGGCAGCAAATAATTTACTTTGTTTGGACGTGGGAGAAAAACGGATCGGGGTAGCGAAAGCTAGTTCCCAAGCTCGGTTGGCCGAGCCTTTGATGACGCTAATTAATGACAGTACCATTTATACTCAAATTGCTAACCTTATGACCAAGCAAGAAGCCAATCGGTTGATTGTCGGTTTACCACGTAATGCTAGTGGCGACGATACGGCTCAAACTGACGTAGTTCGACGATTTGTTGACGTGTTACAAAATGAAGTTAGAACAGCCGCCATTGTTTTGCAAGACGAGGCGGACACCAGCCGCAAGGCCGAGGCCGAGTTGATGGCCCGCCGGAAGCCTTATCAGAAAAGTGATATCGATGCTCTGGCGGCAACCTATATTTTGCAAGACTATCTTGACCACAACAGCGGAGGGGCATTTTGACTAATCAAGCATCAGCCAAGCGTAGTTTGCCTTGGGTAATAGTGGTCATTAGCCTGGTGTTTGCCTTGGTTGTAGCCGGTGCTGCTTTTTCTGTCCGGGAAGTCTATCTCCATAATCTACGCCCAGTTAATGCCTCACAACATACGGTAAGCATCACTGTTCCCCGAGGAGCTTCGGTTCATGACATTACCCTGTTATTACAGCAAAAGGGCTTAATTCGTAGCGTGTGGGCTTTTGAATGGTATGTCAGAAGTAAAGAAGTTCGGGATGAACTACAAGCTGGTACCTACGAGCTGCGGCCGAGCCAAAGTGTGCCAGAAATTGTGGACGTCTTAACGCAGGGGCGAATAGCCAAGGGTCTGGTGACTATTTTGCCGGCTCAAAGATTAAGTCAAATTCGTGAACGACTTATAGACTCTGGCTTTAGTACTGCCGATGTTGATAAAGCCCTGCAGCCCGATCAATATAGTTCACATCCAGCTTTGGTCGACAAGCCAGCGAGCGCCAGCTTGGAAGGCTATTTGTATCCGGACTCATTTGAGAAAACTAGCGATACCAAGCCAGAAACCATCATTCGGGCTTCTCTAGACGAAATGGCTAAGCAGCTGACCCCAGAGTTGCGGGCTGCCATTAACAGTCAGGGCTTAACAACTTATCAAGGAATTACCCTAGCGTCAATTGTAGAAAAGGAAGTGTCCAAACCTGAAGACCGGGCAATTGTGTCCCAAGTTTTCTACAGGCGATTACGCAATGACATGGTTCTTGGCTCGGATGTCACGGTGCTTTACGGCTCACTTCAGGCGACAGGTAAGGCTGACTTAACGTACGATTCGCCTTATAATACCCATCTTCATGTAGGACTGCCCCCCGGACCGATTAGCAATGTGTCGGCGGTGTCACTTAACGCCGTAGCGCATCCCTCGAATACCGACTTCCTATACTTTGTTACCGGTGATGATGGGGTGACGTATTTCTCGCATACTTTGGACGAACATAATGCTAACGTTGCTGCTCACTGCCAACAGCTATGTAGTCAATGATTAACAGGGGTAGAAACTCATAAGTTGGCTTGTTGACAACGTTGTTTTTTGCTATACTGGCTATTGGCAACACGACCACTGTTACACCAGAGGTGACAGAAGTAGTTGTTGCTTCCGACGGTTGTTTTAGGGTGTAACAAGAGTGGTCGAACTCTCTTGAAATAATACTTAAGAACCAACCGCTAGGATTGGCATTTTGCCCGGAGAACTATATTCGTACCATCAGTCAAGTACTTAATCAGCGATTAAGTAATCGTAGATCAAGCCGTCTCAGT
Source organism: uncultured Candidatus Saccharibacteria bacterium (assembly GCA_964388705.1). GTDB lineage: Bacteria > Patescibacteriota > Saccharimonadia > Saccharimonadales > OMJO01 > OMJO01. Next base: position 1,661 of record CAYMBM010000020.1, on the reverse strand, counting down.
CGTTTGGGATGGGATCGAATGATGAGAAAGTCCAAGACCCGTAAGCGCTTTGTGCGTTACGGGCTGTTGAGTTTAAATTTAGCGGTACTCATTGCCGTGGTCTTTTTTGTGGCTCGAAATCCTAATACCGGTCCGGTCGTCAAAGAAAATGCTCTGGCAGCCACAACTACCAATGAGGCGGCCACCAGCCCACTCGACCAATTATCTTCGGCAGACATTGCTGCGCATGTGGCCCGCTTAACGCATTTGGACGAATCTAACTCTGTCTCTAACCAGGCCGACAGTGTGAATGATCAGTTATCTGTGGCACCGGCTGATGATAAAGTTATTGCCAAGCCACAGATTGTGAATACCACTGCTAAAACCCGAAAAGATATTCAAAAATATGTAACACAGTCCGGCGACAGTGTGGCTTCATTGGCGGTAAAATTTGGCGTGACGTCAGACAGTATTCGTTGGTCAAATGGCTTGACCGGTAATACTTTGGCCGCCGATAAAGAATTATTCATATCCCCCATTCCCGATGGGGTAGTTTACGTGGTAGTGAGTGGTGATACTGCCCAGTCCTTAGCCGATAAATACCATGCCAGCAAGGACGCCATAGTAGCCTTTAACGATCTAGAAGTTGGTGGACTGCCGGTTGGTGAACGAATTGTAATCCCTGGCGGTACGCAACCGGTGAGTCGATCATCTGGTTATAGTTTTGGTTTTGCGTGGGGCGGTTTCTCGGCTGTTTATTCTAGCAATGGCTATGATTTTGGTTGGTGTACCTACTATGCCGCTTTGCGTCGGGCACAGATTGGTCGACCAGTTCCCAGTAACCTTGGTAATGCCTATAGCTGGTACCGTTTAGCTCAACGAGCTGGCCTGCCGACGGGCTTGAGTCCACAAATTGGGGCTGTAGCCGTCAATGAGTCCGGAAACCACGTGTCGGTGGAGGAGGTGGTCAATGGTGATGGTAGTTTTTGGGTTTCAGCAATGAACTCTCGCGGTCAAGTGAGTATGACTGATCCATCACCAGCTGGGGGTTGGGACCGGATTGACTGGAAGTTCTATGGCGCGCCGGGCAATCTAAAGTTTATTTACTAGTTATCACATCTGTTAATACGCTATACTTAGTGTTGAAATGTTTGTAGATAAAGCCGAGGTGAGTATCAAAGCCGGTGACGGCGGTAATGGAGCCGTTAGTTTTCGTCATGAGAAATTTATCGATCGCGGCGGACCAGACGGCGGTGACGGTGGTGACGGTGGTGATGTGATACTGGCAGCCAGCCGTAATCAGAACACCCTAGCGGCTTTTCGTTATCAGAAAACTCTGACTGCCGAGAGCGGAGCCCCGGGTCTGAAACAGCGCAAGCACGGTAAACGAGGCCAACATAATCTGGTGGCAGTGCCAGTTGGTACGTCGTTCGTAAATAGTGAAGGTGAAATTCTGGCCGACCTGGTGGAAGATGGGCAAAAGATAATTATTGCGAGCGGGGGCAAAGGCGGCTTTGGTAATGCTCATTTTGTGTCGTCAACTCGGCAAGCTCCCCGAATAGCTGAAAAGGGCGAGAAGGGCGAGCAGCTAAACGGCTGGCTAGAATTAAAAATGATTGCCGACGTAGGGCTTGTTGGTTTACCGAACGCCGGCAAATCAACATTACTCGCCAGTATTAGTA
>CAYMBM010000019.1:0-8427 GCA_964388705.1 uncultured Candidatus Saccharibacteria bacterium | reverse complement strand
CCCATTGGTAAAGCATTGATGGGCAAAAAGCTTGGTGAGGCGGTCGAAATTACGAAGGCCGAAGGCGCCACCTATAAAATTATTGAAATTTGTTAAGACTAGCATCTGAGCGGCCTTATCAGTTATTCTTACTTGTATGCAGTGGTTAAACCGGATCGTTGACGAGATAGAGACACGCTATCCAGCTGGAAAGCTATTGATTGAGTCCGGAGCTTCACCTTCGGGCACTTATCATTTTGGCCACTTGCGAGAAATTATTGCCTGTGACGCCATCTTACTTGAACTTCAAAAGCGCGGCCGGGAGGTGCAGCATGTTCACTTTGTTGATGATCTTGACGCTCTTCGTAAAATCCCAGCTAATGTGCCACAAAACTATGAAAAGTATCTTGGCCAATCACTTACTGACATTCCAGCTCCGGATGGTAGTAAGCTTTCCTATGCTGAATACTTTCTAAAAGATTTCACAGACAGTGCTGACGTTCTTGGTATCAAGATGGAAGTTATCCGGAGTCACCGGAAATATCGTGCTGGCTTTTTTACAGATGCCATCGAAATTGTACTAGAACACACTGACAAGGCTCGGCATATACTTGAAACGGTTTCTGGGCATAAACTTGGTGACGATTGGACGCCGATTCAAGTTAATGAAGACGGATATCTGAAAAAAAGGCCTTTTATCAGTATTGATACCGCCGCTAAAACGATTCAATATAAAGATAAAGAGGGGAAAGAACAGACAACATCATATGCTCAGGGCGAAGTAAAATTAGACTGGCGATTTGATTGGCCAGCCCGCTGGTGGCTATTACATATCAATGTTGAATTGGCTGGCCGTGATCATTCCACCAAGGGTGGTTCCTTTGATACAGGTTTGCAAATTTTAAGGGATATTTTTGAGACTGAGCCTTTGGTATCGATGCCCTATGATTTTGTTAATCTGGCCGGTGACCCGAAGAAGATGAGTGCCAGTCGTGGTACGGGTATCGATGCCACGGAAATCGTGCAAGTTTTACCACCAGAAGTTATTCGCTTCTTTATGCTGCGTTACTCGCCAAATAAGCGTCTGTACTTTGATCCTATTGATGGTGTCATCCAACTTATGGATGAATTTGCTGCTTTAGCAGCCAAAGACCATCGGACTGCTGATGAACAGCAATTGCTTTATGTCTGCACCAATGGTCAAAAGCAACAGACGGTTAGCCGAGTGCCATTCTCGCACTTAGTTGCTAGCTACCAAGCATCATTAAAAGATGTGGCCAAAACCCTAGAAGTTATTAAACGGACTGAACATGGTGGGATTGCTGCCGAAGAGGCCCAAGTTATTAAAAATGAGCTGGCTTTTATTGACGTCTGGCTAGACAAGCACGCCCCAGAAAATGTTAAATTTTCCCTGTCCGATAAGGTTGATAAGAGTCGATTTAGTGATAAAGAAATTCAATTTTTGCAAGGGCTGGCAAAGAGTGTGGAGCAGGCGCCAGACGATGCTGATGGGCAATGGTTTCACCAGGCTATTTATAGTCTCCAGAACAATTCCAAACTGTCCACCAAAGAATTATTTGGAGCAATTTATAAAGCCACTATCAGTAAAACTTCTGGCCCGCGCGCTGGTTACTTCTTAAGTATTTTGCCCCGAGATTGGCTGATCAAACGTTTAAGTCTTGAATCATGAGCACACAAAAAATCATCACACTTTGTTCAAGTGCCGCCTTTTACCGCCACGTTAATGATTTGGCAACCAAACTTGAGAAGCGGGGGTACAAGGCTATTGTACCGTTGACGGCTCGTCGCATGAAAAACAGCGGCAATTATGATGTGGGCCACTATAAAACTTGGTATGACGACGCTGCCGATTTTACCAAAAAAGCTCAACTAATGCATGGGCATTTCGACGAAGTTACCAAAGCCGATGCCATACTGATAGTTAATGATGAAAAGCACGGCATCGCCGGCTACATTGGCCCTAATGTATTAATGGAAATGGGGCTAGCCTTTTACCTGGGCAAGCCAATATATGTGCTCAATCCAGTAACTAATGAGATGCCGGTGTACGAAGAAGTTGTGGGCATGGGCGGGGTAATAATAAATGACCGGCTTGATAAAATAAAGTTATGATCGACAAAGCCTTATTCGCTGCTGGGTGTTTTTGGGGTGTTCAATACTATTTTGATGAAGTTCCAGGAGTCATTAAAACAACCTCTGGTTATAGTGGTGGTCATACTAAAAATCCCACCTATGAACAAGTTGTGACTCACACCACTGGTCATGCTGAATCGGTACTAATTGAGTTTGACCCCCAAAAAGTTAGCTACGAAACACTGTTGAAGCACTTTTTCCGTATGCATAATCCAACCACTCTCAATAGGGACGGGCCAAATATTGGCGATAGTTATCGCTCAGCCATTTTTTACTATGATGCCCAGCAGAGAAAACAAGCTGAAAAAATCTTGCAAGCTTCTCAACCCAATTTTAAAGACCCAATTGTCACCGAAATTACCGAAGCAACTGGATTTTATCCGGCCGAAGAATATCACCAAAAATTTACTGAGCGCACTGGTATTGGCATGTGCCACGTGCCTTATTCACCAGTAAATTAGTTCTTTGCGAGCAGACCAGACTACGTGGTATCATTACGCCATGAGTAAAGTGGATGTGAAAACGTTTGTTAGTCGTCTTTATATATGGAGTATCGTTTTATATCTGTTACTGTCTGTTTTAGCCGGTGTCTTTATCGGCAACACGACTTATCAGTTGACAGTTGGTCATTTGGCCAAAGATATACTTGCTAGCCAGTCCAGTGCTGTGTTGGTACCGGGCTCACACGCTCTTTTTGATCTATCATTGAGGTGGACAGTGGTAGCTATCATGTTGTTATCAATAATAGTGCCACTTTTATACCTGACTCGGCTAAAGAAAAGTTATGAGCAAGGTATAAAAAAGCGTCAGCTATTGTGGCGATGGATTGACCTTGGAATTACCACGGCGCTGATAGTTGAGGTCATAGCCATACTTTCCGGGTTGCAGGACGTTATGATGTTAAAAATCCTTGCTGGGCTGATGATTATTACAGCGGTGTTGAGCTGGCTGGCAGAGCGAGCTGAAAAAGACGGCAAAAAACTAGTCAGGCCGATTTTTATTACGAGTTTAGTCACTGGTTTACTGCCGTGGCTGCTGATTGCTGTATATGCTGTTGCAACCCCATTTTATGCCAGCGTGAGAGCTCCTTGGTACGTCTATGCCGTTTATACTGGCTCGCTGCTTGGCTTTGGTTTGCTTGCCTATAACCAGTGGCGACAGCACCAAAAATACAAGGCCTGGAAAGATTACTGGTTTGTAGAACGCAACTATGCATTTCTGACCCTGTTAACCAAGGTCGCCTTTGCGGTCATCTTGATTGTTGGTCTGAAAAAATAGTTCATGAAAATCCATCGTTTCTATGTTGGTTCAAATTTTGAACTTGAGCATGATTTTTGGTTGAAGGATTATGGGTTGTTACATCAGTGGGTACACGTTTTACGTTTTCAACCTGGCCAGCAGGTGGTGTTATTTGATGGTGTTGACCGAGAGCGGCTTTACAAAATAGTAGAAATCAATGAGCATGAAGCACATCTGACACTTGTAACCGAGCTTATCCCTAAAAAGCCCAAAAAGGACATGTTTCTTATCTGGTCGTTGCTCAAAAAAGACAAGAATGACTGGGTGCTCCAAAAGTGCACCGAACTAGGAGTAAGCCATTTTATACCACTGCTGGCCCAGCGCAGCGAGAAAACTGGTTTTAACATTGAGCGGGCCAGAAAAATAGTTATTGAGGCAGCTGAACAATGCGGTCGAAGTGATATACCGACTCTCCGTGAGCCAGTGCATATCGATACACTACTTAACGAACTTGGCTCAAAAGTCGCCTTGTATATTTGTGAGCAGGGTAGTCAAGAAAATATTGATTCGGAAGCAGCAGTCGGCGTACTTATTGGACCAGAAGGCGGTTGGAGTGACGGCGAGAAAGAGCTATTTAAAAAGTTTAAACTTCGCCACATTGATCTTCATGACTTTACTCTCCGGGCCGAGACGGCTGCGGTGGCAGCTGCTACAATAGTTGGACTATGAGTTACCTACGCGAGCGACGTAAACCATATCAGCCTGGACAAACAGAAACATTTAAAGTTTCTCGGTCAAAAATTGAACTATTTGTGCAGTGCCCACGCTGTTTTTGGCTCGATGTGCGGCTCAAAATTACCCGGCCTTCAAGCCCACCATTTCGAATCAACTCAGCTATTGACGAGTTACTAAAAAAAGAATTCGATAGTTATCGCCAAAAGCAAGAACCACATCCCTGGATGGCCGATAACCAAATTAAAGCCGTGCCTATGCAGCATCCCGATTTGGACCAGTGGCGGCACAATTTTACTGGAGTAACAGCACTGCACAAACCAACTAATTTGCATATTTTTGGTGCAATTGATGATGTGTGGATTGATGAAGATGGTAAATTGATAGTTGTTGACTATAAGGCGACCGCTAAAGCGGGTGAAGTATCACTGGATGCCGATTGGCAAATGAGCTATAAGCGACAGCTTGAAGTCTATCAGTGGTTGCTACGGCAAAATGGCTTTGATGTCAGTAACACTGGTTACTTTGTCTATACCAATGGCCGTTTAGATCTTGATGGGTTCTTTGACAAAGTTGAATTCCGAACCAAGATAATTTCCTATCAAGGAGATGCTAGCTGGGTGGAACCAACTATTGTTAAATTGAAAGCTTGCATGGATGGCGATATGCCGGCCGTCGGTGTAGCTGCCATGGGGGGTGACTGTGACTATTGCACATATGCCCGCCAGCGAACAGAATTAACCCTGAAATCTATAAATCACAAGAAGTTGTAAATATAAGCAAATATTCAGTATAATTCAATCGAAGTATAACTTAGGAAGTCATGAGCGAAGTTTCAGGTATTCTGCTAGCTGAAGCAGATGGTACACCAATTGATCGGACTGTCGGCTTTGAGACAGAGTACGGCATTGATGGTAGAAAAAAAGGAGAAGGCATTTTCCACCGTATTAGTGCTGATATTGTTGGTGACATTATAGGTGATCCAGTGTGGGGGCTTTCAAAATCACAATTTGATCCAAGATACGGTACCCGTGAGTATCTTGATTGTGGGCATCCAGAAGTCTCGACTGCAGAAGAAATTTCGTTTGTCGGGGCTGCCACCGACTATTAGCAGGACATCTGCGTATGGCTCGCAAATTTGACCCTAGCACCAATAAAATTGTACAAGAGGAGGGCTTTGAAGAGACTAGACTGGTGGCTAATACTTGTGATGCCAGTGGAAACTCGTGGGCCTCACACGAGAATCTGTTAGCTCGAAGAGACTTACAGCCTAGACGGTATATACCACCGTTTATAGTCCACCTTGCTTCTCGGATCGTCTGGTCAGGGGCTGGAAGGGTTATCCCGAATTATGATTATTCATCATATGGATATGCGTTAAGTGAAAAAGCTCCCCATATTTGGGAAGAAGTAGGTCCTGATACAACGGTAAATCGTCCAATTTTTAATACCCGTGATGAGCCACTAGCTGATCCAGAAAATTTCCGTCGTTTGCATATTATTGCTGGAGAGTCAGTCATGAGTCCTTTCGCCAATGCGCTCCGACTGGCTAGTGGTTCAATTTTGTTACGAGCCTGCGAAGTAGGGGTTGATTTTAGTGATCTTGAACTGGAAAACCCGGTACATGCACTTAAAGAGATTTCAAGCGACCCAACACTTAAGCGAAAGGTTAGACTGGCAGACGGAAGAGAGTTTAGCGGTCTTGACTTACAGATGGCGGTTGCTGAGCGGGCAATCGAAGCAGCCGAGCAAGAGGATTATTTAACCCCACAGGAACGGGACTGGGCAAATCGTTGGCAAATACTCCTAAATGATCTAGAGCGCGACCCATTGCTATGTCTGGACCGTGTTGACTGGATTCTGAAAAGGTTGGCTGTCGAACGTGAAGTTGCGGCTATGAATGGTTCAAACAAAAAACCAGGGTCTGTAGCTTTTCAAAAAGCTGTTCAATTTCATCGGATTAGTCCTAATGGTAAAAATGAAGGTGTGGGAATGCTTATGGTTAGGAAGGGACGTTATCAAGAATCGCCTGATGTTTCACTTATTGAAAATGATCTACCATTACCCCATACGCGAGCCAAGCTGCGTGGTGATATAGTGCGCAAACTTCGTGAACTTAGGTTTCTCATTCGCGGTGTAGATTGGACTCAGGTTTATTTCAATGATACAAGAAATAACTGGCATAGAATTACTCTTGACTATCCGCTTCAATCCGAAGATGACGCTTTACTGGAAAGTCTCGAAGGTTTAGCCGCTTGAGGAAACAATAGTTTATAATAAGCTCATGCTAGATATTCAGTTCGTCCGGAAAAATACAGAACTTGTTAAAAAATCAGCTCAGGTCAAAAACATTCAAATCAATATAGATAAGTTGCTAGAACTTGATCAACAACGTCGTAGTCTGCTTGCGGAAATTGAGCAACTTCGGCAGCAAAGAAATGAATTGGCCGCCGGCACAAAAGCAACGAAGCCAAATGACGAACAAATAGCAAGAGGCAAGGCTTTAAAAGACCAGTTAGCTGGTCAAGAAAAAAAACTTGAACCGATTGAAAGTGAGTTTCAGCAGTTATTACAGGATGTCCCGAACATTATCCCAGAAGATACGCCGATAGGTGGCGAAGAAGCCAATAAACCCGAAAAACATTGGGGTGAACCGCGAAAAGACAAAGTTAAAGATCATCAAACTTGGGGGGAAGAGCGGGGATTGATCGACTTCGAGCGTGGAGCCAAGGTGGCAGGCAATAAGTTTTACTTCCTTAAAGGGCCACTGGTTAAACTGGAGTTGGCGGTTTTTGAAATGGGTTTAGATTTAGCTGAAAAGCATGGCTTTTTGGCTATGACAGTACCGCACCTGGTAAATACACGAACAATTCAAGGCACCGGCTTTATGCCTCGTGGCCAAGAACCACAAGTTTACGATGTGAAAGATGAAGACTTACACCTGATCGCTACAGCTGAAATACCAATAACCGGATATCATGCCGACGAAATTATCGATTCTCAAAACTTACCAATATTGTATGCCGGGTTGAGCGCCGCCTATCGTCGAGAGGCCGGTGCCTATGGTAAACATAGTCGAGGTCTATTCCGAGTACATCAATTTAACAAGTTGGAACTATACATATTTTGTAAGCCAGAAGACAGCGAGGCTTGGCATCAGAAATTGGTGGCTTTTGAAGAAGAGCTATGCCAAGCTTTAGAGATACCATATCAAGTTGCACGTATCGCAGCTGGTGATCTAGGGGCTCCAGCTTATAAGAAATACGATATAAACTATTGGAGCCCAGCTGATCAGGCTTACCGGGAATTAATGAGTTGCTCCAACGTCACAGATTATCAAGCTCGGCGCCTTAATATTAAATATCGAACTGAGCAGGGAAAAACAGCGTATGTTCATACGCTAAATGCCACCGCCGCAGCGTTTAGCCGAATATGTATTGCACTTGTTGAAAACCATCAGACACCCGAGGGCGAAGTAAAAATACCAGTGGCATTACAAAAGTATTTAGGGAAGAAAACAATCTAAGGAACATATGATAGAAAAACTAGAAATAGCTGGCGTTCACACCACCCTAACTCCTGAACTGCAAAAATATGTGACGAAAAAGATCGGTAAGCTTGATCGGTTTTTGCCTCGAAATGCTAGGCAAAGTGCACATGCCGAGATAACGCTTAAAGAAGTTAAGGCCAAGAACAAAAAGGAGTGCGTCTGTGAAGTTGTACTCTTTTTGCCGCATGACAAGCTGATGACCAAGGAAGCTACGCTTAATATGTTTGCGGCGGTTGATATTGTCGAGGCCAAGCTCAAAAACCAACTCAAGAAATATAAAGAAAAACACTCCAGCTTGAGGCTGCATCGCCGAGTTATTAGCAAACTCCGTCGCCGCTGATTGTTGGTAAAAAAACGTCGGTATTTTTAACCTGTTACGGTACAATAGGTACTGTCTTTTGAATCCAGTTGTGGCTGAGGAGTTGCATGAAAAAAGTTTTAAAGCGAGTATTGGGTGATCCGCAAGCAAAGACGCTGAAACGAATGCGCCGGCGGGTTCGTGATGTCAACGCATTGGCCGATAAGTATAAAAAAATGACTGACAAACAGCTCAAAAACCAAACAGATGAACTTAAAGATCGCCTGAAAAAAGAGAGTTTAGATAAAATTCTACCTGATGCCTTTGCGGTAGTTAGGGAAGCAGCCACCAGGACAATTGGTCAGAGGCATTTTGACGTACAGCTAATTGGTGGCATGGTGATGCACGAAGGTAGTGTAGCCGAAATGAAAACCCGTGAAGGTAAAACCTTAGTCGCAACGTTGCCAGATTACCT
>CAYMBM010000018.1:0-8478 GCA_964388705.1 uncultured Candidatus Saccharibacteria bacterium | reverse complement strand
CACGGCTCCACCAGTTTTTGGATGCATCATAATAAAAGATCTGTTCACCTTCGCGCATACCTTGCTTGTAGCCGTCAGCTTCAGAGCCAATATCGACAATCTTGGCGTCAATGCCTTTTTCCTTAAACAACCGTTGCCAAATCTCAGCCGATTCGGTGTCCTTTGGTACCTTGTTTTGGGCGTCGCCAATAAACACCGTTACGTAGAGTTTTTTAGGGTCAAGTCCAACTACATCTGTTAAAAATTCAAAAAACCAAGGCAGCTGCTCTTGCTTAAAATAATCGCCGAGCGACCAGTTGCCCAACATTTCAAAAAAGGTGGTGTGGCGGTTGTCACCAATTTCATCAATGTCATCCGCCCTAAAACAAGTTTGGCTATCAGTCAGTCTTTTACCGTGAGGGTGTTTTTCGCCTAGTAAATATGGAATTAGCGGCTGCATGCCACTGCCAGTAAAAAGTGTGGTCGGGTCGTTTTCTGGCACAATCCGCGCCCGTGGAATCACATCGTGTCCTCGCTTTTTGAAAAACTCCAGATAAGCTTGTCGTATTTGCTGAGCAGTCATTGAAGCAATTGTAACAGAGGTGCCGAGCTTTGACAAATATGTGCCTTTTATGATATAGTTTTCGCGTTCGTCTGCTCGACTTCACCGGGAGGCTGATTGCACATTATCGGGACACTCATATCGATATTGCTCGGCGGCATTGTGTTACTTTGTATCGTCGGCGTCGCCAGCTATCTGAAAGACCGCCACAAATAGGAAGGAATCACACGTGCATGCGTTTCTTATTGTGTTAGGTTTGGTCTTGGCGCTGGTGATCACCATGGGACCCGGCGTTTACCATCACTACAAGCCCAGAAACACTAACAAAGGAGGACGGCAATGATGTTGTGGATGGATGAGTTCCGTAGCTTGTTTGTGTTGGGCGCGGTTATAGCGTTCTTGGTCATGGTCGTGGCATGGTTAGTGCTAATCGCCCAGATATTTACACTCAAGTCAAGTGCCCCACACCTTCCTGAGCTCATGGTGGTAAGTCTTTTTATCACGGCGGTCCTAGGCCTTTTTTCAGGATTGCTCAGAATGTAATAAGACGAACAAACCCGAGGGGCAAGACGACCATGAGTCGGTTTAACAACTGACAATACTGGACCCCCAAGGGTACAAGCTGCATGAATTGCTCTGACGTTGATCCATCCGGATCATTCCCAGACCCTCCATGCAGCTTTTTTCATACCTCAGGCAATAATGCCACCACCAATGACTCGGTTGCCGTCATAAAGTACAGCCGACTGTCCTGACGTGAGTGCTCTTAATTGGTTGTTGAGGGTAACAGTAGCCGACTTATCTTTTAGATTGATTGTGCAGGCCTCTAGTGCTGCCCGGTGGCGTGTTCTAACAAAAAGCTTTTGGCCATTTTGTGGCGGCCGATTAATCCAGTGCATATTAGTAATTGTAAACTCCCGGCGCCATAGATCTGGATCATCAAGGTTATTGGTGACATAAACTTGGTTTTTCTTCATATCTTTGCCAGTAACGTAGTACGGTAAGCCACCGCCAACTTCCAGACCGTGACGCTGGCCAATGGTGTAAAAAATTGCCCCGTCATGCTGGCCAACAATTTTCCCGGCTTGATCAGTGATAGCACCGGACTTCTGGGGACCAAGTTCGTGCATTAAGAACTCTTTGATGCCAACTTTACCGACAAAACAAATACCCATGCTCTCTTTCTTGTCAGCAGTTACTAACCTGAACTTTCTAGCCAAAGCACGGACTTCAGGCTTAGTATAATCGCCAATTGGAAACAGCGTTTTCTTGAGCGCATCCTGACTGATTCGGTACAAAAAATAGGTTTGATCCTTGTTGGCGTCTTTGGCCACAAATAGTTGCCCGGCTTTAGTCTTGGCGTAGTGCCCAGTGGCGATCAAATCAGCTCCGCGTTCCAAAGCTGTATCTAGGAACAACTTAAACTTAATCTCTTGATTGCACATGATGTCCGGGTTGGGGGTGATGCCAGCCTTAAAGGCGTCAATCATATATTCCACCACTTTATGTCGATATTGTTTTTCAAAATCAAACATTTCAAAGCCAATACCCAGTTGCACAGCAACCCGCTTGGCATCTTGATAATCCTCTTTCCACGGGCATGGAAAGCCCGGCAAGTCTTGACTCCAGTTTTTCATGTAGACGCCAACAACTTCATAACCCTGCTCTTTAAGCAGCACAGCGGTCACTGAACTATCGACGCCTCCACTGAGGCCCACATATACTTTCTTTGCCATAGCAGTCTATTTTAACAGATTTACCCCTGTTAATCTAGACTACAGCTTATTTATTACTAGTAGGAACTAAATCAATCAAGTGTGAAAGCCTTGGATATTCCAGGGTCTTAAATTCATGTGCCAGCATAATTCTACCGGTTGTCCTGCAGACCACCACATCACCAGGACCAAGTGTTGTTTGATATAGTGTTGGGTCAAAAATTTCACTATCAACAATGCCATGCTCTAAGTCAGCATAAGTGCTAGGAAGTTTACGAATATCTCTTTCATCTGGAAATTCTTGGGCACCAGCTAAGAAGCTTGCTTGTACTGTGCCACGGCTGGTGTGATGAACACTAAATGTCTTTGTCTTGCGAGAAACGGGATTATCAAAATCTACGTGGAGTTCTCTGTCTGGTATTAATTCGTTTGGTCTGTCAAATGGGATAGGTCTTTTCTGTGAACGCCTAAACCCTCTTACCCTAAAGGGCTCCTCAAAGGCCTCAAATGTTGTGTACGCATCTGGACTAACTGACCGCACCACAAAAGCCGGCAGGTTATCTTCCTGCATTCTGCGGATAAACTCCAATGAGTGATCAATGTCTGTCTCTTCGACCGGCACTGTCTCAAACGCAACTATTGAATCAAGCTTAGTCGCCATATTGCATATTATACAATAATGGATGACTATTTACAATACCTAGACGTCTAGAAAGACTATGACCCGGTCGGCTTTGACATGCATGATGCCTTTATTGATTTGTAACTTCTCTAATGATCGTTCAGTCCGTATGGCCACTTCGCAAGGATTAAGCAATGTCATAAAGTTGTGGTGTTGGGGTAAAATGTCGAACGGCCCGGTATCGTTAACCGCTGAAATACTAAATGCCATGCCGTCAAAATATACCTTAAACGGCGAATAGACTTTGACATGCATGGTTTGAGCAGTCTTTTGTAACTTCTCAACCTCACGTTTTTCGGCAGCTTTGGCAACTTGTTTGATAGTCTGCTTAGCCATAACTTATGCCACAATTTCCTCGATTGACTGCAATGTTTGCTCACGAGTAAAGAACTCACCCGGCAGTCCGTTGTGTTTCTCCATAACGTGCATATTCTGCGTGAAGTTAGTAATAAGTTTCTTGGCTTTGGCGTAATCCGCTCTGTCAACCGCCGAGAGCTCATTTTCACCAATAATGGCAATAATGCTCTTTAATGATTCGTACTTTTGTAACAAAGACTGAACATGAACGCTTAGTAGATAGTGTCTGTCACCCACAATATCCGGTGTCAGTAACGAGGAGCTAGTACGTGTTAAGTCTATGGCTGGACGGATGCCTTGCTCGGCTACTTTGCGTGATAGCACCACAATAGAGTCCAACTCATGTTGAATCATTTGGACAGCAGGGTCAGACAAGTCGTCGGCCGGCACATAGATGGTTTGCACGGAGGTGATGGAGCCATTTTCATTGGAGCTTAAACGATCCTGGAGAATTTTTATATCAGAAAAAATAGTGGCCTCGTAGCCGCCCTCACTTGGGACCTGATTTAGGATAGTCGCCAGTTCGTTGCGGGCTTGAACGTAGCGGTACATGTTATCAGCAAAAAACAGAATGTCTTTATGTTTTTGATCACGAAAATATTCGGCTTCGGCTACAGCAGCAATGGCGATCAAAGCTCGCTGGATGGGATTTTCATTCATCTGCCCAAAAAACATGCAAGTACTTTTCAGCAGGTCGTTACCTCGCAGAGTTTCATACAGCTCGTGACCTTCACGAATACGTTCCCCAATGCCAGCAAAGAACGACAACCCAGCACCACTCTGGGCAATGTTATTAATCAGCTCCATGGTTAGCACGGTTTTACCGACGCCAGCGCCACCGATAATGCCAATTTTGCGCCCTTTAACAAAAGGGGTAAAGAAGTCGATCACCTTGATACCGGTTTCCAAAATTTCCGGTTTGGACATGGTAAATTGTGTGGTGCGACCCGGAACTTTTAGAATGTCTTTGTATTCAACATCATCGCCACTAATGGCCGGTTGGTCGTCCATAGGACCACCTAACGCATCAAAAACCCGGCCGATGACTGGATCACCAACTGGAATTTCGATGCCCTTTTTGGTCCGTTTCACAGTCATGCCTTTTTGAATTTGTCTGGTTGTCCGGATGTTTAAACATAGAGCAATGTTATTTGGCTCAAGGTGATCAACTAATAGCAAGCTGTCCTGTCCATTATCAACCATCAACAATTCACCGATTCTGGGCTCATCGTCATCAAATTGGACCCGAACAATAAGATCACGTATGGAAACAACTGTGCCGTTCATGAGGCTGTCTCCACCTTTCTGAGTCCATTGACAATTTCTTTAAGTCTTTCGTCTTTCATCGCTCGCTTGGCGCGGTTAAACGACAAGTGCAAATCACTCCGGCTTTCTTCAGATTTTTCATGGGCAGCTGACATAGCTCGAAACCGCGAGGCATACTGAGCCAGTTTGGATTCCAAGATAACTTGAGCCAGAGAAATCTGCATCATTGAGTTTTCCAAGTGGTCAATCACCGCGTGGGTGCTTGGTTCAAAGATGTAATTTGACTCGGCAATAACCTCTTCGGCAGCCGTAGCTTTTTCTCCTCTTTCTTGTACTGCCGCCGAAAGCGCAATTTGCCGCACCTCTTGGACCATGAGTGAAATATACTCTTGATAAAACACCTGGGTTGACTTGTAACGACGAACCTCTTCAGTAATGGGAGTAACATTAATGTTTTGATCCTTGGCTGGCAATTTGTAGTACTTTTTAAATGGTATGCCTCGTTGGGCCAACTGCAGGGCACCATGATGTCCAACAACCACGATGTCACTTTTAGATTTATCATAGGTTTTCAGCATGGCCGTCACTAACCGCTGGTCAATATCGCCGCTAAAGCCGCCCTCGGCTGTAATAATCAAGTATAGTTCGCGGTCGCTGACCTCTATATCAGACTGTCCACGGCCAAACCGAAAGTTACTGTCAACGCGGATTTGCGAATAAATGTGCCATAACTCATGAAAGAATTGTGTAGACTGTAAAACCTGATTACGAATCTGGGCAATCCGCATACTGGCAATTCCTTCAAATATGCTTGTTAGCTCTACCAAAATAGCCATAGCCTGTTCTTCTCGCTCAAGCTCATTTGGTCTAAGCATGAGTTTGCCCTTCTGGTGTCACCGGCGCCGTGTCAGGCTGGGCTGGAGTCGCGATAGCGGTTTTGGCCGAGGACCCCATCAACGATTTATGAAGCAGTTCGGCTTTGGTTTGGTCGTAATCGTTATCTTCTTTAACCTTGGAGGCCAGCTCTTGAGCATGTAACTTGAGCGAGGAGATATCAAGAATCTGTCCAGGACCGAGGTTAAGTACAATATCCAGCATCAATTGCTGGGCAATCAATGAATAGGTGTCTGTCGGGGGTTGATTGAGCACCTCAAATATATGTTTGCCGATATCCAAGGCTTTCTTGGCTTCTGGGGCTAATTCTGAACCAAAGTGTGAAAATTCTTCGGCTTGGCGATAATCTGCTAGTATCTTGAGCGACTGAGCGGCCAACGTTTTTTGACGTTTGTTATGTCCCACCCCACCAACTCGAGTGACACTCAAGCCCATGCTAACTGCTGGCCGAATACCATTGCGAAACAGATCCATGTCCAATATCCATTGGCCATCAGTAATAGACATAACGTTAGTCGGCAAAAACGCCGTGATGTCGCCACCGGCGGCCAAAACCACCGGGATGCTGGTCAGATGTTTATGGTTTTTGGATAGGCGGCCGGCCCGTTCCAGTAGCGATGAGTGAGCATAAAACATATCGCCCGGATAGGAATCACGACCCGGACTAATGCCCGATAAAAGGGCCACCTCACGATAGGCATGAGCATGACTAGTAAGATCGTCGTAAATAATGATGGTGTCTTGGTCGCAAGCCTGCCATAAGTACTCAGCCATTGCACAGGCCACATAGGGAGCCAAATAGCTCATAATTAGCGACTCAAACATGGTTGATACCACGACGATAGCTTTGTCCAAGCTGCCGCTGGCCTGCAACCGAGTCAGGAGCGTATCGACATCACTGCGTCGTTTGGCTATCAAGGCATAAACTACCACCTGATCGGTGTTTTTTTGGTTCATGGTCAGCTGTGTCACCAGGGTACTTTTGCCTGACTTACTGTCTCCCAAGATAGCAATGCGCTGCCCACGTACCACCGGAAATAATGAGTCAATTACTGTCACGCCGCTCTCTAATTGGGTATCCAACTGCTCTCGGGCGTGTAGGGGTGGTGCGTCACTAAAAACTGGCCACACGGCGTCAGCCGGAATTGGACCCTTTCCGTCAAGTGGCTCACCAGTAACCGAGACAACCCGACCAATAAAATCTTTACCGACCTTGCTGACCAGCTCTTGATGTTGAACAACTGCCACAACCCCTGTTTGCAGCTGTTCGGTCCCCAGATGAAGTACCACCACATAATTATCAAATATCTGATGAACAAAGCCCTTGCTGCCATCTTCAAACATGATCAGAGCATGAATGTTACAAGGCTGCAAACCAGACAGCTTTATCAGAAAATGATCAACAGCAATTACTTCGCCTACTGGACTACCAGCCTTAACTAAGCGGTCAAAGTGCTGACTTGTGGACGAGCTGCTCACGGAGTACTCCCCTCGAGATTGTTAACTAATACATCTCGTTTCTGCTTGAAGTGTTCCCGCAAACTAAAGTCAAAAACTTGATTCTTGGTTCGCAACACACAGCCGGCACCAATGCTAGGTTGTAAACCAGTTTGGATCAGAATATATGGATCGATTTCTTTTCTCAGCCAGGTTACTAGTCGCTGTGAAAACAGCGGCGAAGGATCGGCATTAAAACTCATGTGCAGAATCGGCGACCGCTCATAGACCGTTTGTAAAAAGTTGGTGAGCTTTTGTCGATCGACCTGAACCAAAGGATTCAACTTGTTGGCCTGAATCAGTTCATCCATCAAACGACTAGTTCGTGGCAGCTTCATGGTTGTCCCTGGTTCCCTGATGGCAGCCTGGGCCAAAAAATCATCCAAGGCCTTAACTTCCCGCAACAAACGACCGACGTCTATTCTACTAACCACTGATACTGGTAATAATAGCTTGTTTTCATCAGGCGTCATCTTGAATATCCTGAACTATGGCTTGTTTGTTGGTTTCTAGATCAGCCAAGATGTATTCAAGCTGGTCATTCAGATCAATTTGATCGCCAATGGCTGCCAGAATGTAGTGATTAACGATGTCGGCCATGTTATTCTCGAATCGCTTTATCAGCCGGTCTTTTTCTTTGGCAAATTCATCACTCAACTGCTGGCTCATAATCTGACGCTGTTGTTCTATGGCCTGTTGGGTCTTATTGATCGAATCGAGAGCCAACTGCTTAGCATCCGTAATTGACTCTTCATACTTGGCAAACTCCTCTTGCAGTTTCTTAGTGATCTCCGTCTTCATATAATCGTTCAGTTGTGAGGTAGTCAATCGGAGATCTTGCTGCAAAAACATAGCGTTTTCGCCGATTATTTTTTCAAAGTGCAGGCGCCCACGATTACGAAGTTCCTCTCGAAATTCGCGACTAAATATATGCTCGACATCGTGTTCGGCTTTATCGACGATGTCGGTATCTTGCTTCGGCTTACCCTGGCCCCCAGTCCGAACCGCCATCCAAATAAAACTGGCAGTGGCCGCGGCCAAGCTTCCGAGTACCAGCACTAATTCACCAATATTCACTACAGGGGACCCACCTAGCTATTCATAAACGTTTTAACTACCTGTAAATATACCGTAAAAACACTGGCAAGGAAATAGTAATTCTCGGGGGAGAGCCCCTTCTAAATTGGGTGAAACGACAAACTTGCAGCAACCAGCAACAATAAACCGGCGGCGGCTAATAGACGCTGAAAACTCAAGAATTGCTTCATTTTTGTTTTCGTCATAGCTGGCTTTATTATACCCATTTACGTCAAGCTTGCAAAGCTTTAACCAGCAGGCGTACGGCTGTTTTAACATTATTTTCAGAAGTATTAACGCCCATACTAAACCGCAAACTGGCTTGAGCTTGGCTCTTGCTAAGTCCCATAGCCACAAGAACAAGCGAGGGCTCTTAATTACTAGCACTGCAAGCGGATCCTACAGCACATTGGACCCCCCATTCATCAAGCTGCATCATGACTCGTTCG
>CAYMBM010000017.1:0-8501 GCA_964388705.1 uncultured Candidatus Saccharibacteria bacterium | reverse complement strand
ATAACAAATATCATAGTGGTCGCCATCCATAGAAATCCACTGGTGATGTGCAGACCATGTGTCCCCACGAGCACGAAGAACGAGGACAGGAAGGCGTTACTTTGCAAGGTATGACCTTCATGGAAAAACTTTATAAATTCGCTCAGCTCTATCGTCAAAAAAGCCAGTCCTAATGCGAATGTAATGCCGAACCAAATAAGTGTTTGAATTTTATTGCTACGACGGGCGGCAATCATGGCGATTCCGCATGTAAAGCTACTTGTCAGAAGAATGAGGGTTTCAGTTAGTGCAAGAGGTAGTTTGAAAAGTTCACGTCCCGATTCGCCGCCAAACGTGTTGTCGCGCAAAACCGAGAAAACCGCAAATAAGACGGCAAACATCAACAGGTCTGTCATCAAATAAACCCAGAAACCGAATAAGACTCTATCGTTGGCTTCGGCTTCGTGTTGGCTTAATTGGTGTGCTTCTACCATGTACGCCACCTTTTATTTCGTACAACGTCCAACCCAAATGCAATAACAATTCTAATGAGTTCCCTCAGGCCGATATCTTCATCTGCTACGTCAGCCCTGACAGCACCAGTAGACTGATCCTTCCGTATCCGGGCTTCATCAAGTCGTTGAACCTCGGCAGCTGACAATGTGTACTCATCGTCTTCATTAAAAGTACGAATAATCAGTGTTGCGATAATGCAAATTAACGATACTACAATTAGCCAGATAATATTCCAGACAAAACCAAAACAAGCCAGGGTGCCAAAGATGGAAATATATATACCGGCCGCCGTATTCTTGGGCACATGGATGTCTTCATAGGCGGGCTTTGGCTGGCCATGACGTTTCATTTCCCAAAATGCATCTCGGGTTGAAACATGTGGGATAACAGTGAAATTGTAAGACTGTGGTGGTGACGGCGTAGCCCATTCCAAAGTTCGCCCATTCCAGGGATCACCAGTCGTGTCGCGCAGCCTGTCCTTTTGAATAAAGCTTGCCAAAATTTGGGCAAGCTGTAAGGCCACACCAATCGCGATAACGATTCCACCCATCAGCATAAGCACAAACAATGGCTGCCACCCTGTGGAAGCATCATAATGGTCAAGTCTTCGGGTGGCTCCCATAAGCCCCAGTACAAACATCGGTATAAAGGACATACAAAAGCCAATCATCCAGCACCAAAACGCATACCGGCCAATCCGCTCATTGAGTTTAATTCCGGTAAATTTCGGAAACCAGTACGAAATCGCACAGAAAATGCCAAACAAGACGCCGCCTATAACCGTTGAATGGAAATGCGCCACCAGGAATAGGCTATTGTGCAACTGGAAGTCAACCGGTGGAACTGCTAGCATGACGCCGCTCATGCCACCAATCGCAAATATGGAGACAAACCCCAGAAACCATAACATTGGTGTATCAAACCTTATACGTCCTTTGTACATTGTGGCAATCCAGTTAAACACCAGTACTGACGTCGGAACGGCAATTACCATCGTCATAACCCCAAAGAACACGTCTACGTCCGCACTGGCACCCATGGTGAAGAAATGATGTAGCCACACTGAAAGTGCCAGCGCCGAAACGCCAAACATCCCCAGCACCGCCGACATATAGCTGGCGATTGGCTTGCGGCTGTAAGTTGAAACTACTTCCGAAAATACGCCAAAAGCGGGCAAGATCAAGACATATACTTCCGGATGACCCCACATCCAGATGAGATTGGTGTACATCATGGGGTCACCGCCACCAAGGGTTGTAAAGAAATGAGTACCCAAAGCCCGGTCAAAATACACCAGGAAGAGTGTAGCGGTCAGCAAAGGGAATATTGTTACTGCCATGAGCATGCTGAACAGTGATCCCCAGGTAAACAATGGCATTTTCCTAAGTGTCATTCCGGGTGCGCGCATCTTCAGAATCGTCATAATAAAGTTAATAGCACCTACTGTCGTTCCAATGCCGGAAATCTGCAAACTCCATATCCAGTAATCCACGCCCACTCCTGGACTAAATTGTTTTGCTGCCAAGGGTTGAACTGCCAGCCAACCGGTAGCAGCGTACTGTCCTCCAAACATGAAGAACATGTTCACCATTATCACCCCGCCAATGAACAGCCAAAATCCTAACGTATTCAGAAAGGGGGAGGCCAGATCCCGTGCACCGATCTGCAGAGGCACGATGTAGTTAATAAGTCCAAATACAAATGCCATGGCCACAAAAAAGACCATAATATTGCCATGAGCTGTAAAAATCTGTTGAAAGTGGTCGGACGTGAGATATCCATGCGAACTACCAGACGATAGTGCTTGCTGGAGCCATATCATAAGGGCATCCAGTCCACCGCGAAGCAGCATGGCGCCTCCGGCAATGAAGTACATGATTCCAATCTTCTTTGGGTCAACCGATGTCAGCCACTCTTTCCAGAGCCACTTCCACCGTTTCATACGGGTTATTACCACAACAACAATCAACGCCAGTAGCAAAAAGGCTACCGACCCGCCGATGGTAAACCATTCATGGGGCAGTGAACTCCAATTCAAATTGCCAAGCAGTAATTGTTTCATTAGTGGTGCGTATGCCCTCCGGGCCCCTCGTATTTACTTATAACATTAGCATATAAGTTGGGATAAAAAGATGAGTAGAATGCGACTGGGACGTATTCGCTGGGCTTTAGCAAGTTTTCATATGTGGTGTTATCAAGCACATCAGGCGACTGTTTTACTTCTTGGACCCATTCATTAAAGCTATCCATGTTGCCGGCACGAGCCGTAAATTTCATTCCGGCAAAACCAGCGCCGTTTATTTCGGCTGAACTACCAGTGTAATCCCCTGGCGTTTCAGCCATTAGGTTTAGCCTGTTGACATGACTGGTCATCGTATATAGCTGACCACCAAGATTTGGGATCCAAAATGAACTCATCGGTGTTTCATCGGCAGTCATCTCAAATGTTACAGGTGTGTTCACTGGGAGTTGAACAAAATTGAGCGACGCAATCTGCTGATCTGGGTAGATGAACAGCCACTTCCAGCGCAACGATATGACTTGAATGGTTAGTGGTTTGGCGTCGGCGGCTATCGTTTTCTGCGGTACTAGTCGATGTGTGGCCGGTGCCATGACACTGACAAGCAGAAGCATAATTGCTGTTGGTACACCCCAGGCAGCAGCGCCTAGAAGCTTGCCAGAACGATGTTCGGTATCATGAATTGCTCTAGAGTTAGACTCTCTATACTTCCAAGCTATAAAATATGCCATAAAAAGTGACGGGATAGCAATCGCAATTAAAACGGTTACTGTAAAAACTATAAGTCTGTGCTGCTCGTTAGCGATTAGCCCCTTGGCGTTAAACATCGCGACGTTTTTACCGCCCAGCAGAAATGAGATGATCAGCCCGAACTCAATCAATAACAATAAGATAATCAACATAGTCCAAACTGGACTAAGCCTTTTTTTGTCTATTTTTGACATTACCAAGACTCCATCAGAACATAAGCTTTATCATAATAGTAACTATACCATGACCCCTATTAACTTGTTGCAAACTTATAAACTATTGGCAACAACGAATCCCTCACCCAGCCAAGGTATTAGACTGCTTCGGGCAACGGTTGAAGTGGATTCACTATAATATCATCGGGGATGGCAACCTTGTCAGATATACTAACGATCATAGCTGGAGTGCGCGTGAACGCCAACCGTACAATGTGTAAAATCATGGCTTCATAATCCATCTTTATATTTAACAGACAAGCCTTGGGGAAACTACCGTATCCCTCAATTAAACTCGGGATCAAATTAGCCTCCAGAAACTGTGGTGTGCCAAATTTATCTAAACGTATGTCTATGCGCCCGTAATCTGTGGCCCCAATAGCTTGGAAAACATTCATGGCCAGCTCATTAACTCGTGCTTTAATAACTGGGTCAAGAATCCCTAAAAATTTCTCACTATTGGTCGATTTTACTTGTGAACTTAAAATACGTTCGCCGTATTTACCGGCTGGAGCTAGTAACTCAATTGGCATCACTGAGTAAGTTGCCTGGTCTTCATTTTTTAATATTGCGACGCTAAACTCACGCCCTGGTAAATACTCTTCTACCAGCGAATCTGACTTGAAATTGTTTGCCAGGGCGCCAATTTTTGATCGCAACTGTGCAAAATTATGAGCCACCGAGTCGCTATCAATACCTAGTCCACCACCTCTATTAGTCGGTTTTACAAATACTGGGTAGTCTAAATTAAAGTTTTCTTGCCTAATCGGCTTATCCTGGAGAACCTCTAAAAAGGGCGACGTATTGAAACCGTTATCCAAAACGTGTTGTTTGGCTTTTGGTTTGTTTAGTTCGAGTTCATGAGCTTTTTGTCCTGATCCGGTGTAGGCCATTTCGTGATCATCCAGATAGTCAGTAACCCAGATTTTATCTGGATCATGCATGCCTAAACTGGGGTTAACTGGCACAAATTTCACACCCAGAAACACCAAATCGGGTCTGAGGGCAACCAAGGCTTCAAGATCTGTTAGATCATTGATGATTGTTATCCCAACATGACTATAATGCCTGGATAGCATTGCAAAAATTGCGTCAGCTGACTCTTGGCTCATAGAGCTAAGGCCCTCTTTACTGGAGCGCACAATTTCAATGTGTTGAGCTATTTTCATGCATCAACCTCTCAATCGGCTTGCTAACAAGCCGATTATTTTTAAGTTTCGATGGTCGTTATACGTTACTAGGAACGGCGAAAACTGCCACCACTAGGGCGACGGTCTTCTTGAGGTCGAGCCTGATTGACCACAATTGAGCGGCCACTAACTTCTTTGTCGTTTAGTTCCTTAATAGCGGTCTGGCCGTCTTTGACGTCTTCCATTTCCACAAAGCCAAAGCCTTTGGACTGACCACTATCACGATCTTTGATGACTGTTGCACTGACTACTTTGCCATGTTCGGCAAACAAATCTTCTAGTTCTTTATCGGTAATGCTATAGGCTAATCCGCCTACGTATAATTTCATTGCCATGTTAATATATCCTTCTTTTTAGTTAATATCGCCCGCGCTTATTATCGTCTAACCGTAGGTGATACTGTGCCTTGAAGGGCAAATTATGACAACGGAGAGGTTTTAGTAACCACTTGCTGATTTCAATTATAACATAATAAGTTAGAGATTCATAGCATAAGCTAAAATAAAGCACAAAGTACCAACGAGCTTCATGCCGCCTTATCCATACTAAGCCCAAACATGTTGTTCTAAGCTGGTGCTTTTTTTGAAGTAATTTGTTGTTTAGATTCTGACGCTTGAAAAAGCCATTGTTTGGCTGGTTGTACAGAACTAAAGACTCTAACGTTGGCCCGGTTATAATTGAAGGCCAACATGGTGTTAATGATGAGACGCGTGGTACGGCTGGTGGTATACATAGCCATCAAATCAAATGGCATCTTTAGAACTTTTAGGGCCTCCGGCTCCGAAGCTTTTTCGTGACCGGTTATTGCTGCCATATCAACCAAGATCAGTACTGATTTGTTGCTACGTTGAATTTTCTCAATTGCCACTGCTACCTGACGGTTGAGCTGTTCAATGTCAGCCGACGTTTGATAGCCTTTTTCTACAACAGTGATCAAACCATTCTCTTCAACTGTTACGTCATTGTCAGCCATCAGTTAATACATCACACCACATCTCATATTCCAATAATTGTAAACTCTTTTTTAATCACCTCTATAAGTTATTTAACATATAGTGGGACAGCACTGGCAGCTAAAGGCCATGATAATCTTGTTTGCTAGTCAAAGTTTTATAGAAGTTGTATGCTCAATATAAGCATAAGTACGGTGAGGGTATGAGCGGCATTTTACTGGGACTGATAAAAGATGAATGAGACAGCAACACCTGTTAAGGCAACCGGGGCCTGGCTGACACGTTTGTTGATTGGTTATGCTCTGTTAATGGTCACCTTGTTATTCGTGTTCCAGGCTCAAGAGCGACCAGACTTTTTTAATTTGCGCTTTAATGGCTTTGCTCTACTTTCAGCCACTTGTTTAATTCTTAATCTAGTTCTTTTTTATTTTGTGCGTCGACAAGAATTAAAGAGCGAAGAAACCGGTTGGTTAATCTTTCTGCTGGTTGTGACCACTGTTTTTGCAGCCGCTGAAATGATGCAACGTTTGTCGGCAACTCCTAACGGAGCAGTATTTTGGGCCCAGGTCCAAGGGTTGGGTGCTGGTTTTGAGCCAGCGGCTTTATTCATGTTTGCCATGATCTACATCAATCCCAAGCGACATCATATTGGTGCCATGGTAACTTTTCTGACCGCCGGTGCGTTGCTGTTCTTTTTTCATGCCAATGGCAATCTTATTTATCGTGTTGATCCAGCAAGCATCAAGCTCTACCCCTGGGGTTACAATAACGACATTGGCTCGGCCTTTATTTTGAACGCCCTGTGGGTGGCCATTGGCACACTGACACCGGTCTTTTTGATTATTCGTTTCCGTCGTCGAGTCAGCCAAAAAGTCATTAAGCAACAAACTAGTTTGTTTATCATTGCCTTTTTACTGCCAATTGTCAGTGCCATAGTGACTGATCTACTGGCGCCGGCTGTTGGCTGGCAGGTTCCACCGCTCGGTGGTTTTTTTGTGGCTGGGACGGCCGGATTAATGCTCTACGGTCTGGCCCATTACCAGGTATTTAGTATTAGTCCAGCGCTGCTGTCACAAGAAGTACTTTCTAATATGAATGAGTCGGTGGTGGTACTCGACAAAAACCTTTCCATTCAACTCCTCAATGAAGAAGCCGAGAAACTTCTCAAGACTAGCTCGAGCTTAGCGTCTCAAAAACCGCTATCGACTTACTTTGCGACTACCTACGCCAAAACAATCGAAGATGCTACTGACAAACTCACCAAAGACGGTGATACGGTGGCCATAGATAATCTGGAACTTGGTCCCGCCAATAATCCAACCTATGTCAAAGCCTCCCTGGCACAAGTGACTGAAGAGCACGGCATTCAAGGATACATTTTGGTGTTTGCTGACGTCACCGAACTTAAGCATTCCTATGCGGCGTTGGAGCATGAAAAAGCCAATGTCGAACATACTGTTGAAGTCCGTACCAAAGAGTTGCGCGAAGCTCAAGCCAAACTACAAGAGACCGACAAACTCAAAACAGAATTTGTCGTCCTGACCTCTCACAACCTGCGTACGCCGTTAACAATTATTAAGGGTAACGCCGATTTATTATCAGAAACTGAGCTGAGCGACAAACAAAAACAAATGTTACTCTCCCTGGAATCTAGCACCAAGCGACTTGGCACCTTTGTCGAAGATCTGTTGACTATTAGCACCATCGAATCTGGTGATAAATTGATCAAGCAAGATGTTCAGGTTAGTGAAATGTTGGTTCCGTTGATAGCTGAAGCCGAAGAACTGGCCAAGACCACCGAAAATAGTCTAGAAACTAATATTCAAGTAAGTGGACTACACATTGATGGCAATCCAGCCAGGTTGCAGGCCTCAGTGCGCAATCTATTGGATAATGCCTTTAAGTTTACGAAAAATGGCACCGTTTCATTTTCAGCTGCGCGAGAAACAAATAACTTAATAATTACCGTCCGCGACACAGGCATTGGTGTCAGTGAAAAAGAGTTGCCCGACCTCTTTACTAAGTTCCACCGAGGCACGGACACCTTCGTATTTAATTATGAGGGTGAAGGTATTGGCCTGTACTTAAGTAAACTGATTGTTGAAGAGCACGGCGGCAAGATTGCTGTAGAAAGTAAGGAAGGTGTGGGAACTACAATGACTATTACAATTCCGCTCAAAATAACTACCGAGGTGCCAGTAACCAATTAGACTGTTTTAGTTGAGTTCTGTCTTGGTAAAGACGCCACCCGTTGCCAGGGTAGCTGTTAGGGTGTACTTAGCGCACTCGTGTCCTGCAACAGCGTTATCGCAAGCTCCGCCGCCAGCGGTAGTTGCGACATAGGCATATACATGAGTAGCTGGTTGGCCAACCAATGTATAAGTTGTGCCTTGAGGATCTTTCAAGGCCTCATAGTCCAGACCTTTCATATTGACTGCCCGCCAAGCAGCACTATTAATATTGGCCAGTGTTGGGTAGTAGCCATTGGTAGCGTTATAGACTTCGGCATGTGCAGCCAGCGCAGAGATATCGGTTTTACGTTCAGTGTCCTGTGCCGAGACCCCAGTCCCAAGATCATTTCCGTAAAAACCAAGCAAGAATCGAGGATCAAGTCCAAGCTTATCGAGCACGTCCTTGATCGGCAGTGTATCCGCCGGCTTATCAACTTGGATGTCACCGGTGAAGGGTTTGGCCTCTAGCGACAGCTTAACATTGAACGCCTCTGATCCGCTGCCTTCGGTCATCGAAAACGTGACTTTAGTAGTGTAGGTTGTCAGGTTGGTGGTGAGATTAAAGCTAGCATCATTTTTAGATTTACATCGTGATAAATGAAAAAAAAAGACAATTCAATTGTACCACAAAAATTCGAAGAAGGAAT
>CAYMBM010000016.1:2879-8645 GCA_964388705.1 uncultured Candidatus Saccharibacteria bacterium | reverse complement strand
TCAAATAATTTGGCCTTTGCTTGCTTCTTTGCGGTCGCGGCCATCTCTTTGGCCGTTGGTGGCATAGGTATCATGAACATCATGTTGGTATCAGTCATGGAGCGAACCAAAGAAATTGGGGTGCGTAAAGCCGTTGGTGCTACTAACCGTCAAATTCTCAATCAGTTTGTCACCGAAGCTGCAGTACTCAGTCTAAGCGGTGGCGTATTGGGGTTGTTGTTGGCGTTGGTGGTTGATTACTTCTTGCGAGTCTTAACTGATATTCGTCCGTCTATCACATTACCGATTATGGTTGTGGCATTAGTAACCGCTCTTTTCATTGGAATGTTCTTTGGAATTGCTCCTGCCCTTAAGGCCGCCCGACGTGATCCCATAGAAGCCTTACGGCACGAGTAGCTATGGCTTGTAAGGCGGGATGCCCAATAGTTCGTCAACTGTAACAAAACTATAGTTTTGTTGTTTCAGTGCCTGAACTGTTTGTTTGACAGCGGCAACGGTTTGAGCTCGATTGCCACCACTACCATTGTAGCCATCGTGAAAAATGATAATCGCACCGTTTTTGGCTTTATGGATTGCGCCGCGAGCAATGCGGTTGCTTGGTGGTTGCCAAACCTCTAACCAATGGCAAAATTCTCCTGATATCGGCTGTAGATTGCGATTTCCAATGACCCGTAACAATCCCGGCCAGCGAAATAGCCAGGGTGGTCGGAACAGTGCTGGTTGCTGGCCGATAGCTTGATGGATAATCCGTTGTGTTTGTTCGACTCCTCGTAAAAATTTTGGTGGCCAGAAATAAGCGCTGAAGTTGTGAGATAGCGAATGGTTGCCAATAACATGACCACTTTGGTGTAGTCTTTTGGAAATTTCAGGATGACGCTCCACTGCACGACCTACCTGAAAAAAGGTGGCATGAATATGCTGTTCATCAAGAAAATCAACTATCTGGGAAGTGTAAGGCTCGTTTGGGCCGTCATCAAACGTCAGAGCAACTTGTTTCTTGGTGGTTGGTCCGCGGTATGGGAAAGCACCAAATATCTGCGAATACGATGAAAAAGACAACCAATAGACCAGAGCGATAACAGCCAAGACGATAATTATGATCATTTTTTGATATCTCTATCAATCAGTTGGGTGGTATGCTGTACCGCTCGATCAGATTCTTTGACAATGTAGTGCCTGGCTGAGCGCTGGGTAATCAGAGCAATTACCAGTGTCGTAATGATCGCCAGATTCATCAGGGACAAAATTTTGGGGCTATACTCATTACGAAAAATGGGCGCCCTACCCAGTATTCGTCGTTTGAAAATTCGGTTGAGATAATATTCCAGGATGTAGTAATACAAAAAGGTCACAAACAAGTTATAAATAAATCCTCTGGCTAGTCGTCTGGCCGAAGTGAATGTCGGATTGCCATTATTGAATACAACCCTGCCCTCTTTGCGCAGGTTGCGAAGCAGGTCTAGCTCGTCGCCACCCTGTGTAAGTAACGTATTGTAGCCATGCCAGGCGGATTTCTTAAAGGCAATATTGGTAGCCGAGGCGTATACCGTTTTGCCTGTTAATTTATAACGGAGTGATACCAAACCAAACAAGGCAAACGGATAGATGGTAGCCCAAATGGGTCCACCCTTGTAGTGGCACGGGCCGGTCACGGCTACGATACGCTCATCTTTTTTGAAGTCCTTGTCAATTCTACTGATCCAATCCCGACTGAAATAGGTGTCAGCGTCGGTTGATACCACGATGTCTCCTGTCGCCGCCTTGGTCCCAGCCTGCCGAGCAAAGCAAACACCCGGCTCTGGCTCAAAGATAACCTTAGCACCCAAACCTTCTGCTACTTCTCGAGTATTGTCAGTACTATTATTGTCAACGACAATAATCTCAAAGTCACCATCATAATCTTGTTCATGCAGTGATTGAAGGGTTTTAGCGATATATAGCGCTTCATTAAAAGCGGGTATAACCACACTGAAATGTGGAGACTTAGAACTAGGCATCGCTCATAAGTGTAGCAAAAACTACTGTTTTGTATAAAGACTAAGACGGACCACGGTGGTTGAACCAAGCGTAAGCTTTACGTATAGTATGATTGGTTATCAAATGATATGAAAAAAACAACAAGTCACCTCAAGACTCTTTGGCGGCAACTTCTGATTGGCGTCTTATTATTGATAGCCACCATTGTGATTGCCCCACAGATTCATGTTATTGGTGATAGTTTGCACACCATTGCCAACGCAGACACCGTGTTTATTGCCCTAGCCGGTCTAGCCTTGATTGCCTCATATTTAGCAGCGGCCACGAGTTACTGGGCATTGGCACCGAAAATTAGTTACTGGCCTACTGTGCTCGTTCAAATTGCCGACGGTTTTACAAACCGGTTATTGCCAGCCAGCATCGGTGGTATTGCCACAAACATTGTTTACTTGGCACGGAGTCAGCATTCTAAAGTCCGGGCTGGTTTTATCGTCAGCCTTGATAACACACTAGGGTTCATTGGCCATATGGTCTTGCTGGCTGTTGTTGTGATCTCCGGTTCTCAACCAATCGATAATCTAGTGCATTGGCATTTGCCAAAAACATCATTTCTAGTTGCCATAATCGTGTCGGCTCTGGTACTGGCATACATTATTATCAGTCGCTCAGCTTGGCGCATAATTACCAAAAATCTGAGTAGCCTTCGCCAACTTGGTGGGCAAATTGCAGCCAAGCCCACAAGATTATTACTGGCTTTTGCAGCTTCATTGCTGACCACAGTAACCTATGGCTTGATACTATACAGCTCCATGCTAGCCGTTAATGTTCATCTGTCGATGTTGCAGATATTTTTGGCTCTCACCGTAAGCGTGCTGGCTATTGTTATCACTCCTACACCAGGAGGTTTAGGTGGTGTTGAACTTGGTCTGGCAGCAGTTTTAACTGCCATGGGGGTTGAAGCGCACCAGGCAGTTTCGACTACCATTATCTATCGCTTCATGACGTATTGGCTACCCATCGTGCCCGGTTTTTGGGCACTACAACAAGCCACCAGACGCGGGTATCTGTTGTCGAATAGTAACTAGCAGCTATGTTTTAAGAGTTTTTGTGGTGGTTTGGAGCGTGCGGTTTGGGCACGAAAGTATGCGCTTTATGTGCACGGGGTTTATGAGGTTTGTGTCTCTCAACATGAGGCTTGTGGCGTTCTACATGGGGTTTATGATTTGGAGTGTGGGTTTTAGCTTGGGCAGCAACTGGTACACTAACCAGCAACGGGGCTGCGAATATTCCACCGATTAATAGTTTACGTAGTAACATTAATATTCTCCTTTTGCTCGCAATAAGTGAGCCCATTATTTATAACACAAATTACGATATTTTAGAATATCGGCTCCCCTTCTAGATAAAGGCTCTCGTACTCTGCTAGATAAGTAGGAGGTGGGAAAACGAAGTGCTGACCAGATAAATCCACTGCCACCCCTTGATTACATGCAATGAAGCCCCTGGCAATCCTTGGATTGTTCGGTCCTAAGTCACCAAATCGACTAATAAAAGAGCCCAAGCAGATTGTTCGTTCAGTCCAATTTGGTTCGGGGCTGCTGTCACTCTCGACATACAATATTCCTGCACGTGTACCTATCGATCTGGCAACAATGCTTCGATCCGGTTCTACTTGAACGTTCTCAACCCTCAATCCTCTAATATCAACCTGAATTTGCTCATCATCCAACAACGAGTATACATATAACCCATTATGGTCGCGTGCAATAGTGACTCTGAGATCAAGATTTTCACCGCCTTCATTCGGGTGAGCCATAAAACAAAAAATACTCTAAAAATGATGTTTCGTCAAAGTTGCCTGAGTTGAAGCGGGTAAGAAGCCGCCCCATCAATAACTATGTCGGCTTTGGTTTTGGGATCAAATGTTTTGATGTATTTATCTTCTAGTGGTTGCCACACTTCTGTCCAGGTTTTTAGCACAGTCTTTTCGGGCAGATGCTCCCGAGCTATGCCGCGTTTTAGGCAAAGTTCTTTAGGTGCCTCAACCCAGATTTTTATATCCCAGTCCAGATTGAACTTGAAGCTGTAGCAGCGTTCCAGACATAAACCGGACTTGATAGTTATGGTTTTCTGGCTAATTGGCGGCGTTGCTTCCCAGTCATATGGTCTATAGGTAATTGTGTTCCCTTTTTGCAGGGGCTTGATTACATCTGCCATGAATCTGGCATCGTTGAAGCTACCCCAAACCAACTTGTTGTCCAAGGGCTCAAAGTAATCATCGCCGGTTAGAAAAACATAGCCAGGCAGTAGCTTAGACATTACCTTAGCAAAGGTACTTTTGCCAGAACCGGCTCTTCCGTCAATGGCAACCGTATAAAATCGTCCGTTTTTTGGCGGCTTGTCTTTAAGCTTTTGAAGCATGTACTTAGCTTAACAAAAAGCACGTCAGCAGTTGCTAAATTATCTTGCCAGCTGGCCGAAAAATTCTTGAGCGGCGGCGGTAACGATTTGTTTAGTTCTAGTCAGATTATCACCAAGATCAATAGGTAATCTAGTTGTGTTATCGTTTATAGTGCGTCCTCGGATTAGGTTAAGACGAGGTAGCTGAAATAAAGAATAACTAATAACACTTAAGTCGTCAGCCTCAGGTGCAAAAAGATGTAAAGTGCTGAGTTTTGCCATTTTACGGTGAGCATCCAAATAACAAGTTGCTTCCACCACGGTTTCTGAGGCCCAAGAAGGTGTATATACAAACTCAGCAATACGGACATTAAAGTGTTCTGGGCCTTCCAATTGCTCACCCTTAGTCAAGGTAGCTACTGCTAAACGGGCTAAAGTATGTGAGCGACCCAACTCATCGGTGGGAGGCTGAAATTCTCCACTTAAAGCATCATAAAATAGAGGGCTTACCAAAACGTTGTTAGGGTTAATCATAATTTTATTTTAACATTGAAGTATATTTATGTCAAACATGCTCTACTTTGTTGTGGGGTTAGAACTTGTCGATCTCGATCTTCTTCATCTCCATCAGCTTTGCGAAGGCACCCGGCTTTTTCATCAAATCTTCCATATTTGATGGGATTATCTGCCAACTAAGCCCGTGTTTATCCTTAATCCAACCGCACTGTTCAGACTCGGGCACAGCTGAAAGTTTTTCCCAGTAGTAGTCAATCTCAGCCTGATCTTTACAGGCAACCATAAATGACACAGATTCGTTAAATTTGAATTCTGGTCCGGCATTGATGGCTGTAAAACGTTGACCAGCTAACTCAAAGTCCAGAGTTAGTTCCTTGCCTGCCAGGCTTTTCTGGAAGTCAGCTAATCCTTCAGTTGGATAATATGAAGTGGTAACAATTTTACTGTCAGGGAAGACCGATACATAAAACTCAACTGCCTCTTTAGCATTACCGTCAAACCATAAATTAGGTGTTATCTTTTGTATCATGGTACCCTCCTCTATCATTGTGTACCAACAATTATAAGCCCTAAAGACAAAAGTCTCGCCCTTGCATAATGCCTATTGATAAGAAAATGAGATAGTATAAGATCATGGTCAAATCACAAATATCCAGCGGTGTTGTACACCAAATGCCAGACGATCTGCACAAAGCTTTAACGAGCGACAAAGCAGTTCTAGATAAATGGGAGGACTTAACTCCACTGGCTCGCAATGAGTGGATTTGCTGGACGATTAATGTTAAACACCAGAAGACCAGAGACGAGCACGTTAAACGTGTAATTTCAGAACTTAAAGAAGGTAAACGTCGTCCTTGCTGTTGGATAGGCTGC
>CAYMBM010000016.1:0-2869 GCA_964388705.1 uncultured Candidatus Saccharibacteria bacterium | reverse complement strand
GATAAGCCCATCAGCAAGTCGATTCAATGGGTGCTCGACAAACAAGCCAAAAAATAACGGAACAGCGGCATTCTACCTATGTCTTTCGGCGCTGCGTAGTGATGGAAGCTAGAAACGCAATTACATCCGATGCGGCTACTTTTTAATAATTGCTGTTACTTCAACCTCTATTTTTGCACCGTCTCGTGTCATCCTATTCGCTTCTATAAGCGTGCTAACAGGCATAGAGTTTTTAAAATAATCGGCTCTAATCGGTGAAATCTTATCAAAGTCTTTCATGTCGGTTATGTAAATGACTGCCTTTACCACATCATCCAAACCGGCTCCGGCTTGACCGAGGATCTTAGATATATCTTCGAATACTAATTTGGTCTGTTCTTCTACATCATCCGTTATCACTCGGTGATTATCGTCTTGCGGTGCTTGTATGCCAGATACGAAGATTTGATAATAATTTCCTAAATCAACTTTCTTAGCGGGTGTGTAACTACCCCTAGTTTTGTAGTCACTAGGCACAACGTTCTCTATAAAATCTTTACCCATAGCTATATATTACCCCAAAATGAAAACGGAGGTATTTAACCTCCGTTATTCTTGGTTCTAACCTTGGCTCCGGAGGCCGGATTTGAACCGGCAACCATTGCCTTAACAGGGCACTGCTCTACCGTTGAGCTACTCCGGAACAACTGACGAATTATAGCTGATTAACACCGAAGGAGCAACGCTAGCGAGGGTAAAACTTGTTGTAGCGCTTGTATTTGGACATGCCACGGTGCCAGTCGGAATACCAGCCATTCTCTTCCCATAGAGTGTATAGCTGTTCAAAATACGCTTGATACAGATACTTGACGCGGTTCATACTGAAATTATCGATGGCGTATTTGCGTATTTCCTTGGCTGGTTTGAGTTTGTCGAGATTTTGGGCTGCCCACATTCCCTCTCCCAACGTCCTGGCTCGGTAGCCAACTTCGCCGTTGATGATATTTTCCGGAAAAGCTCCCCAGTCAGTGGTAATAACCGGAGTGCCGCAAAACAGCGGCTCTATGGATGTACCGCCAAATGGCTCAAGATAATACGATAGTAAAAAGACAGCTTTAGCACGGCTCATAAGTTCACCACGCTTTTTTATGTCTGCGTGACCAAGATGCAGTAGATGGTCGCCCTCGATCGTCACCTCGTCTGCCGTTATTCTATTGTCTTCAATGGTGTTAACTCCCTGCCCCACCAAAACCAATTTGGCTCCAATACGCCTAGTTATTTCTGCTGCCATCTCTGGGCCTTTGCGCTTGATCATCCGTCCAACAAAAAGATAAAAATCATCCTTCTTAGTCCGAAACGGAAACTCTTTTGGGTCAAAATAATTGGGAATAACGGCGTCAAAAAACCGGCCATTATCGTCGCGGTTTTGGCCGTGAACGTAGTGCATTTGAGCATAGCTTTCGTATACCCGAAACGGTGCGTAAACACCATAGTAACCAATGCCGTACTCCACACTCATTAATTTTGGGAGACCGTCACTAATTTGCTTTTGGCAGATGCCAGCAATGATACAGATAAAATCACGAGGTTGGGCGCGCTTATTGATCTCAGCGATCGCCCTAGCGTTGGGGATAGTCCAGTGTGGCTTGGTCTCGTTCCACTCGATATTAAAGAAACTCTGTTTAAAATCATACTCACCAAACCAGGCGCGTTGCTCTTTTTTGGTCACAATAGTAATCAGTTCATCACACGGGGCCTCGTTTTCCTCGGAAGCATAAAGATACACTTCATGCCCCAGGTCTTTCATCATCCGGCAAAACTTGATAACTTTTTGAGTATAAGCACAAGCAATATAATCTTGGGTTGTCTGCGTATGCGGCAGACTAATTACGTGAAACCTAAACTTCATGTAGGTAGTTTATTATATTAACAAGCCAACAGGCTAATCGTTTACATATTGAAAACTATGTTCTTAAGCTTGTAATTTGATGTAAAATGTTGTACGCTAACAGATGATTATGTTGAAAAAGTTGGTATCACAATATCTCAAACTGCTAAAGCCAATCAGCCAGACCCCTCGGTTGTTTATATTGTTTATTTTTCTTAGCTCATTATTTTTAGGTACCATTCATAAACAACAGATCCACGCCGAACCCACGGGAATTAACAAGATCCAGCACGTAATTGTTATTATGCAAGAAAACCGGTCTTTCGATCATTACTTTGGGACTTTCCCAGGTGCCGACGGTATTGCAATGGATAGCAACGGTGTTCCGACTGTTTGCGTACCTGATCCAGCCAGTGGCAATTGTCAGAGACCCT
Source organism: uncultured Candidatus Saccharibacteria bacterium (assembly GCA_964388705.1). GTDB lineage: Bacteria > Patescibacteriota > Saccharimonadia > Saccharimonadales > OMJO01 > OMJO01. The sequence goes on along the minus strand of CAYMBM010000016.1, from coordinate 568 downwards.
ATGTTGATCATCGGGATAACAATAGTGGTGGCCCGCACGGAGCAAGCGCATCTGCCACCGACATCAATGGCGGCAGCATGGATGGCTTTATCACCGAAGCAGAATCAGGCCAAACCGGCTGTACTGTTAACTATAACCCGAACTGTGGCTTTGGTCCGATGGATGTGATGGGCTATCACACTCAAAGCGACATCCCCAACTACTGGTCATATGCCAGTAATTTTGTTTTGCAGGACCGTATGTTTGCGCCAACTGATGGTTGGAGCTTGGCCGAACACCTTCACGAAGTTTCCGGCTGGTCAGCCACTTGTACAGAACACAATAACCCTAGCAGTTGCACGAGCAACAATGACCCTCCGTTCTCCTTTAACACTGCGCCAATCTATGCTCAGACAGACTTGACGTACCTGCTCCATAAGCAAAATGTTTCTTGGGGTTATTATGTCGTCAACGGTAACGAACCCGACTGTCGCGACGATGCTACTAATAGTTGTGACGCAGTTACCCAAAATGCTGCAACTCCGAGCGTCTGGAATCCATTGCCTGGTTTTGACACTGTGCAAGAAGA
>CAYMBM010000015.1:0-8995 GCA_964388705.1 uncultured Candidatus Saccharibacteria bacterium | reverse complement strand
GACGTCTTCGATAACAGCTGTTAAATCGTAACCGATCTGCATGTTAGCGTTGGCATTGAGCGCCGGCATAACAATGCTGTAGTTGCCCTTTCCACCTCTGTTTTTGGGTGCAAAAGCCTCGCTCCGTTCCCACAGAGCGTAGATGTCATTCTCGTACTGATTTGGCTCGTAAACCTTGGAGAGTTTCAATATTGTGTCTTCCCTGTCAATAATAAATACCAACTAATCATAACACCTCTGACGGCAACTCTTCCAGTCATCTGTTATTTTCATGTGAAAAAACACAAAACCACACAAGGCTTTCATATGAAAACCCTCTGTAGTTCCCTTCACTGAAACCTTTGTCTTGAAGTACGATCCGGCACGACCGGATATGCCACCCGTGTTTGTTTTACGCTCTAAGCATAACCTAAATGTAACAGGGGCGCAACATTGACAAAACATAAGTAATTTGCTATTATAGGCACTCGACATGATAGATAAAGACCCCAGCTTAGTAATACTTTCTGAAGCCGCAGTATCAAACGAGGCCGTTGAGCCAATAGTTAACGAAGCAGATCGATTGATGGCCGGGGTACTTAGTGCAACGGACGAGGTAAAGAAGTCGGAGAATCCAGAAGATGGAATTGATACCCCAGGGTTTGTAGTAAGCTTTAGATCAGCCATGTTTCCAGTGATCGACAAACCGAATGAAACGCTTTTGGTTGATCAAATATATACCCCGGGCGGGATGACCACCATGGTTCATCGAGTTGAAGTAAAACAAGGGCAGGGCACTGAGCACCAGAGGGGTAATGTTACGCAGTTGTATGTTGTATCTAACTCGCATGACGAAGTAGTTGACTATGACTATATCGAAAAACGTGATGTTAATCTCCCAGACAATGCCCGCGAGGCTGAGCCCGGAGAGCGAGTTGAATTGACCAATCAGGACACGGTTAGAACAGCTATATCAGAGAACGATCAACCCAAACTAACCAGAAGTCGGCTGCAGAAAATATTGGATACTCTGGCCGGGGCAGACATTGACCACCGAGAGATACAAGAGGGTAGCGAAGAGCTAACCATAAATTTGTAATTACATTGATAGGTTCGGGACAACGCTAAGTGCGTAGGGGCTATGCATTCCCGCTCATCTTGACAAACTACAATTATAATGCTAATGTATAGGTGTAATGTCAGAAACAAAAACAGCTGTTCTTCTCGATCAAGAACTAGACCACGAAGTAATCCCAGATTTTGATCATTCATTGACAGCCGTTGCGCCAACGGAGATGCATGCCATTACTTTTGTGCTGATGGCGGGTAATGAAGGGCCTTTTAGTAAAAAAGATTTGATGAAAATTTTTTACGAGGTCCAAGGAGATAATCCAGTTTGGCAGGTAGCTCCGAATCTTAATTTTCGCTACTCACAAACAGCCTTCACTAGAGAAGGTCTGGCCGAAACGAGGACAGAGTCCCGTGAATTATTCAATCGCCGTGAACCTGTCGATGTACTGGTAACCGATTTAACTTTAGCTCCAGAAGAAGCCAAAGGAACCTTAGCAATTTGTGGAGTATTGTTTGATTGGGGCCTTGGCGAAGCCAGGGTTTCACAAAGGCAAGTATTTGGCAGTACTCACTTTAAGGACGGTAATGAAGCAGCACGTGGGGCCACTTTGCATCGACGAGATGTTTTGCAAGCCATTCTGGATTCCCCAGGTATATCAGAATCAGAATTAACAGACGGACTCGGGTTGGGTCAAGGGTATCTTTCAAGCATTTTGCGGGAGTTTGTTGAGAATAAAATACTTATTAGGGACAGCGCTTCCGATTGGGACAATAGACAATTCACACTGACAGGTAAAGGCTACCGACATATTGCAATCAAAAGAGAAAACTTAAAACCCGAGGCACAGGCTGTTTATGATATGGCTGATGTTTTAGCAGTAACCGGCAGGGAAGAAGTGTCGGCAGCCGAACTATTCGATCTAATTATTGCTAACAATCCCGGTTTAGACCCTTCCGTTTTGCGTGGGGTAATTGACCATGCTTTAGTCGATGACATAGCTTACCAACAGGGTGGGCAGGTTAAAACCACCAAGAATATACCAGTTTTATTGTCATCGGGTACTTTTAACCAAGGTAAAAAAACTAAGTTCAGCGTTAGGCCAGATCTGGTAGAGTCTCTCGAGAGTCTACTAACAAATCTAAAAACAGTGGAGGACGGCGACCCAGAAGCCGTAGCCCATTATGCTGATGTAGCGAGAAAAATCGTGGCAACACCTGAACAGGTAAACACATTGATATTAAAAGCTAAAACAAGTTCTCCGCATAGAAACCGGCAAGATAACGAAGAGTTCTTACGACAAGTCAAGGATGTTTTTGGCGGGCGGGAAGTCCCAATGTCAGTTGTTGATCTTGCGAGGGAGTTGAGGAAACGTGGTACAAAAATGAGTGTAGAGAGAGTGCGACGCAACGTAAATAAGCTCGAAGAAGCGGGGAGGTTGACAACCGATAAACTAAGTCACGACCCTCGCCTACAAAAGTTATCTACTTTTGTAGTTTCAGTTAGTTAGTCACATACTCAAGTTTGGAGCAATTTCTAAGGAGTACGGATCAGCAGAGGGCTGATGATGCATGGCTTTGAAACAGCCCAGTGCGGCAATCATAGCACCGTTATCAGTACAAAGTTTGGGATCGGGATAACTAATAGGCAAGGGAAGTCTCTTAGACAGCTGTCTTCGTAGTTCTAGGTTGCTGGCAACGCCACCACCGATGACAAAACTGGTGGGACTAAATTCTTTGCAAGCTTGAACAGCCTTATCCACCACTGTTTCAATCGCCGCTTGCTGAAAACTGGCCGCGATATCGGCTTTCTGAGCTTCAGACAGTAGCGCTGATAGCTTAGAGGACGGAAAATCAAAGGATTTACCGGCAGTGGTTTGTGCCAAGCGCAAAACGGCTGTTTTGAGTCCGCTAAAGGAAAAATCGTAAGCCTTATCCATTTTGGCCTTCGGGAGGTGGTAGGCATGGGCGTTACCCTGGGTAGCTTTTTGGCTAAGACTGGGGCCACCAGGGTAGGGCAGGCCCAGGATTTTGGCAACCTTGTCGAATGCTTCACCGATGGCGTCATCTTGGGTCTGACCAAGCAAATGATAATCGAAATGATTACGGAAGATGACTAACTGGCTGTGGGCACCGCTGACAATCAGCCCCAACATAGGAAAGGTTGGGGAGGCTGGGCTGAGCTGATAGCCGGGCAGGGAAGTATCTGTCAAGAAATTAGCGTACAAATGCGCCTCAACGTGATTGATGGCATACAGGGGTTTATTTTTGGTAATGGCCAGTGTGCGAGCGGTTAATACACCCACAAGCAGGCTTCCGCCCAAGCCCGCCCCATTAGTCACAGCAATGGCGTCTATATCATCCCAAGTGCACTTCGCTTGAGAAAGAGATTGTTCAATAACAGGGGTGATTGACTCTATATGGCTCCGCGCGGCAATCTCTGGCACTACACCGCCATAGGGCACATGTTGTTCCATGCTACTGATGACCTCGTTGGATAACAAATGCCTGCCGTCCTCTACTACTCCAGCAGCGGTTTCGTCAAAACTAGTCTCGATGCCGAGAATTTTCATATCAAAGCAAGTATACTGTATCTCTAGATATGGCCTTTAGAAGCATTGTCAAAAAACTCTTGCCTCGGCAACTTTTTAAAAGCATCGAGCCGCTCGGACATCTTGGCGAAGCGGTGCTATTTAACACTGTGGCCGGCTTTCCAGCCCGCGGTCTCAAGGTCATTGGCGTTACTGGAACCAACGGCAAAACCAGTACTTGTTTCATGATCTACCAGATGTTGCACCAGGCTGGATATAAAGTGGGATTAATGACTACCGTAGCCTATGGGGTAGGCGACGATATAAAACCACAAGTTGCCCACATGACCAGTGTTGGTGTGCCAGAACTGATGCAGCGGATCAAAGAAATGAAAGCTGGCGGCATGGAGTGGCTAGTAATGGAGACTACCAGCCACGCGCTAGCTCAGCATCGGGTTTGGGGCATACCCTACAGCGTAGCAGTTATGACCAACGTGACTCATGAACATCTTGATTATCATGGAACGTTTGGTCGTTATTTAGCTGCAAAACGAAAATTATTTGAACAATGTAATCAAAATCGTCGGGGACTCCGGGTTGGCATTGTTAATGCCGATGATGATAATGCCGGCGTCTTTACCGCTGCTATCAAAAACCCTATGACCTACGGCTTAAAACAGGGGGACATCACCGCCCAAGACGTGAAATTATCACCACGCAAAACAACCTATACTGCCAAAATAGGTTCGGATGAGTATCACATTACCTGCCATTTGCCAGGCAGCTTTAACGTGGCTAACTCGCTGGCGGCAGTTGGGGTTGGGCGGGCGCTGGGACTTACCAAAACGCAGATCGAGCAGGGCATTGCTGCCCTAACCGGTGTGGAAGGCCGTATGGAAACTATTGACGAAGGGCAAGATTTTGACGTGGTAGTAGATTATGCTCACACACCAGATAGTTTCGAGAAATTGTTTCGCGACCTAAAGCCAGTAGTGAAGGGCAAGTTGATAGTGCTCTTTGGCTCGGCCGGGCGTCGCGATGAAGCTAAGCGAGAGGCTCAAGGTAAACTGGCGGGCCAGTACGCCGATGTGGTTGTAATCACCGAAGAAGATGACCGTGACGTGGATGGACAAGCCATTATGCAGCAAATCGCCAGTGGTGCCGAGGCAGTTGGAAAGACCGAAGGCAAAGATTTGTTTATGGTACATGACCGCAACGAGGCCATTCAGCTGGCGGTCGATCATGCTCAAACTGGCGATACCTTGTTGCTGCTGGGCAAAGGGCACGAGAAAGATATTCTTAGAAATGGCCCCAAAGCCGCCGAGCTACGTCACCTGCAACAGGATGATCATAATCCCGATCGAGTCATTGAGGTGCCCTGGGATGAGGTGGCTGAGGTGCGGGCAGCCCTGCGCCAGCGGGCGGCTAGCTAGTCATTATCTAGTGTTAGCGTAGTGCAGCGAATGTAGCCTCCACCCTTACCGAGCTCTGTTACTTCCGGCGTAATAGTCTTCAAACCAGCGGCCTCGACGGCTGCTTTCAACTTCGGGGCATGAACACTCATGACCACTGTTTTGCCACTCGATACCAGATTGCAGGCAAATCCACGCCTTGCTTCCTTTATTGATACCCTAATTTTCTTAAGAGGCAGGGATTCAAGTTTTTGACGGCTAGCTGGCACAAAAGCTTCAGGACAGTAAGCAATCAGCTCAGGAGTAAGTATGGCGAGCGCCAGGTCTAAGTCATAGTAGTAACTATCGGGCCAGCCAGTAATTCGGTTGGTGACCGATGTTCCGTGGCCCCACCAACGCCGTTTGGGTATCGTTTGTAAACCGATTACTTCGTAACCCAAAATCTTCTGGATATGATCATAAGCGGCCGTGTCGGTTCGGTAGACAGAGCCTGTAAACAAATAATTACCGCAGGGCAAGGCATCGCCTTGGCCACTAAACCGTAGGCCGTCGGGCAAACGAGAAATTGTTTTTCCAAGATTTGTCAGAACTTTCTCGGCATATGGAGTTTCGGCTTGACGTTTGTTGGGCAGGGCCGACAGCAGTGCTTTGTTGCCCCGGCAAAGGCCCCAATTAGCGGTGTAAACGCCATCTTGGCAGTCAAGCGGTGGTGGCACTTGCACAACATGTATGCCAATCGACGTCAGTGCATTACGAATAGACATATGTTCATCCATGGCCCGCGTTTTATCAACCGGCAAGCGTGCGTCCATGTAGGCGTTGATGGCGTAATTATCACTAAAGTAGTCGGCGCCAGACATCAAAACAGTTTTATTAATGGTTGCCGTAGCCATGTTTATTTAATACTCAATTCTGCTTGTCATTGTACACTTTGCGCATAAAAAAGTCCTTGCCAATTCCCGGAACTGGGGGTTAAATATGGACAACTTTTGCTATGAGTTCCTGGGAACACTTGTGTTTTTGGTTTGAGCCAGCAAAAGAACCTTAAAAGTACAGATAGAGATTTCGGCTGGGCAGCCTGTTGTTAACAAAACAAACACCAGACTGCCTAACCGAAAAACCCAACAAGACAATACGGGTATTCATACCAAGCCAGGTATGCGATAGGAAAGGCGATACGGCGTCCACTCGGACAAGAGAAAGAGAGGTGTCCATGCGAATGCGACATCGACAGACAATCAAGGCACGTGCACCGGCGGCTCACGCGACCAAGAGCATCCGCGACGACGAAGGCGTGTCGACCACGGCGGTAATCCGGGTCTAGCGCCCCAACGCGTTGTTCTGCCAACTGAGCCGCTACTTCAGCGACTCCCGACAGCGGCACCGACGGTCGGAGAGCTTCTCCATCCCCGGGTGACTCCGGCCGTCGGTTGCCGCAAATTCTCGTGCTGCTGTGGAGACGTCGATTTCGAAGCTCGTACGTTTCTACATTGCTAGCATGGCACCAGCGGTCGGAGTGCTCTGACGGTGATCTCGTGGCGCCCCGCCTCGTCACCTGTCCACTCCGACCGCTTGGTCGCCTTCACTTTCCTTTCCCCACCCCCTCTATCTGTACTTATTTTTCTTTTTTGATTCACAAGCCAGGCAAACACCTGGTTTTTTGTTGCCAAAAGCTGTGGGTAACTGCTCACGTTTAGACTTGATTTCTGACAAAACGGGGGTATAATAAAATTAAATTTGATCAAACACATGTTTTATTGTTTGGTTAAAATTTGCCAGTGCTCTTGAGTTCAACACCCGGATTCGAGCACTAGTACGTTGAGATTGCGGAGTTTTTCTCCGTGGACACTTGGCTTGAAACACTTCAAGTTGGTTGTCCACGGAAGGAAATACCAATAAGGATTTTGGATAAAAAGACGGACAGAGGAGAGCCCATGAGTGGTCGGACCCGGCAACGTGGTCGCCGAGCCAGTAAGCGTCGTAAGGACGCCAAGGGGCAAGGTAAAGGCACCACAGTCACTCGTCGTGATGACAACAGCGCTGCCCACGCGGACAACGTTGGTCGTCAACGGCGAGGTGATCGCCCGGTCAGAACACCAGCAATTCTGATGGCACTACCGAAAGGAGTGCTTGGTTAGTCGGACCTGAAAAGGTCATAGGCAAGTCAATACATCAGTTTTCGGTGAGGCCACGAAGCCAAACCGACTAAGTACGGGGGTGAGTAAGTGAGTACTCTTCTGAGCTTCGACTCAGAGACGAAAGTCTCTGAAGACAAGGATCGCGCGCGTCAGCGTGTGAATACAGCACGGAAACGGGCCCGGCACAACCGCACCATTGCGGAGCTGCGTACCCCGGAGGACGTGTTGGACAACCTCAGCAAGAGGGCGGAGACAAGGCGCAACTGGCGGTGTCGCACAGCGGCACTCGACCAAGAAGTGCAAGTTCATCTTGTTGGTGACGATTCGGTGCCAGTGTTCTGGTTTTGCGACCCGAGCACGACGCGTCCGATCGACGTCGCCAACACGAATTGCATTGCCCAGCAGGGATGCTGGCTGTTCGGTACCGAATCGAACTGCAAGGACGCGACCGGACGGCGACCCAACCTGACCGTCGAAGCTGGCGACCCGGCTCTCGAACTGGCCGAAGAGACCCGATTCTTTCTGGAGCGGGAAGTTGCGGCCGACAGGGAGCTTGCGATCAACTGGCTTCTCGCTCAGGAGTTCCGTCCAGATACCCCCAGCATCGATTCTGATGCTCAAGAAGGGACAGCGGCGCTGCTGGCGTGCGGCTGCACGATTGGCGAGCTCAGGGGGTACATGGGGACCGACGAAGGCGGCCAAGAGGACTGGGCCGACGAGGACGATTCGCTGTCCAGAAGGACAGTGCCTCGTGGCTTCAAGATCGACACCAAGCTCTCCCCGGGGAGCCACGCGTCCATCACGGCCTGCCTGATCGTTCGCCACTAGTGGTACTGCAAGGTTCTACATGAATGGCTAAACACCGAATCAGCATTCATCTATTCGAAGGGGGCGCCGTGGCAAAGTCCAAGGCGAAGCAGGAAGCCGAAAGGGCCGAACGAGCCAGGATGGCAGCGAACAGAAGGGTGGACCAGGCACACGGAAAGGCCATACATCGGTCGCAGACTCCTCGACTCGCTGTCGGGTATCGCCAATAGGCGATCATCCCTTCAGCGAAGCTGAATAAGTCGAACAAGGAGGTGAAGCCACCGGAGTACATAATCGTGGTGAGCAATTCAGCACATCACAAACCGTTGTTCGGTCGGAGAGCCCCTCACTTGTCGCTTGTCGACAAGGCTCTCCGACCGTTCACGGTCCTTTCTTCATCCAAATCCAATCCAACCCCCCGCAATCTCAACGTCATTTTCACTAGCGAACGTTTAAGCCCTGTCAGCAGGGTTTTGTTTTTTTAACGGTACAGTAAAAGTTGCCTCAGGGTTGACAAACAATTTAGCACTCGGCTATTATGAGTGCTAATAAGTGGGTGTTATTTGCGAGAAATACTCACTTGAAATATCAGTTAACCGGAGGATTGATATGGCTGTAAACTTCGAGCCACAAACCGACTACGTGGTTGCTCAGCACAAAGCTGCCGAATCTAAGACTGCCAGCGGTTTTTACTTACCAGACAACGCCAAAGAAAAGCCCAAAGAAGCCACCGTGGTAGCGGTTGGAAAAAATGTTGACGGCCTAAAGGTTGGCGACAAAATCATTTACAAAAATAGTTATGAAGCCACTGAAATTCAGCAAGGCAGTAATGAATATGTCGTTATTCATAAGCAGAACATTGTAGCAAAGCTAAAGTAGACGGAGAACTTAGATGGCAAAAAAAGTATTTTATGACGATGAAGCGCGCCGACGGGTGTTGGGTGGAGCTCAGCAACTGTATGACGCCGTAAAAACCACTATGGGGCCCAAAGTCCGCAACGGAGTGATTAGTAAAAGCTATGGGGCACCAACCGTTACTCATGACGGTGTCACTGTGGCT
>CAYMBM010000014.1:0-9293 GCA_964388705.1 uncultured Candidatus Saccharibacteria bacterium | reverse complement strand
AGCCACCCTGGCTGTTCAGCCCGAACTCAATGGACACCTAGTGTTATCAACACTGCACACGAATTCGGCTGCTGGCATTTTACCCCGGCTGCTGGATATGGGCATTGAGCCGTTTTTGATCGCCAGCACGGTTCACACAGTCATTGGGCAGCGACTGGTTAGAAAGATTAGTGATGATCGCACTGAGCATCAGTCGAACCAGACTGAAACTGAAGCCATACACCAAACGATTGGGCACTTACTTCCAGCTAACAAGGCCGATCAGGTTAAGGTTGGGCAAAACTTGGGCTATGAAAACTTGCCACTTAAAGACCAAAACGCTTATACTTTGTGGGAGGGCAAGGATAGTCCAAAGACGCCCGGTGGTTACAAGGGTCGGATGGGTCTGTATGAAGTTTTTGAAGTCACCGAAAAAATTCAAGAGCTCATTCTCAAACGTTCTACCAGTTCAGAAATCCAAAAGGTTGCCAAGGAAGAGGGCATGATTAGCATGCGCGAAGATGGTTACCTTAAAGCTTTATCGGGTTTTACAACCTTAACTGAAGTCAATAGAGTGGCCGCAACTGATACGGCATAAAGGGAGGGAAACGTGGCACAACAAGCACCGAGAATCGAAATATTACTGGAAGAAGTCGTCAAGAAAAAGGCGTCAGACCTTCACTTGCAAGTTGGTCTGCCTCCGATGTTACGTGTGGATGGTTCGTTAGTGGCTGTGGCTGGGGCCGAATTACTTAATGAAGAAAGTCTTGAACAGCTAGTCTTTGCCATCTTGGACGAAGACCAAAAACAGATTTTACTAAAGGACAAAGAATTTGACTTTAGTTTTGCGTTTGGTGATCTGGGACGATTTCGAGTCAATGCTTTCCATGAACGGGGCAATATGGCTGCCGCTCTGCGTTTGATTCCCAATCAGGTTTTAAGTATTGAACAGCTAGGGCTTCCACCAGTTGTCAATAAATTTGCTGACTATCCAAGGGGGTTGGTATTGGTTACTGGCCCGACCGGATCAGGTAAATCTACCACTTTAGCGGCCATTGTTGACCGTATTAACAGTGAGCGAGCCTCGCATATCATTACTATTGAAGATCCAATTGAATATACTCACAAGTCTAAAAAATCCATTGTTGTCCAGCGTGAAGTTCACTATGACACCTATTCGTTCTCGGCGGCGTTGCGGTCTAGTTTGCGTGAGGACCCGGACGTGGTATTGATTGGTGAGATGCGCGATCTAGAAACGATCTCCTCGGCCATCACCATTGCCGAAACTGGACACTTGGTGCTAGCGACGCTGCACACCAACTCTGCCTCGCAGAGTATTGACCGTATGATTGACGTCTTTCCACCGCACCAGCAGCCCCAGATTCGCTCGCAGGTTGCTAATATCCTGATGGCGATTTGCTCTCAAAGGTTGATTCCAGCTATTGGTGGTGGCCGAGTGGCAGCTGCCGAAATATTAGTAGCTACCCCGGCTGTACGTAACATTATTCGTGAGGGCAAAAGTCACCAGCTTGAGGCGATCATTCAAACTGGCTCAGAACACGGTATGCAGTCGATGGACAAAACTTTAGTTGGCATGATCCACAGTGGTGAGATTAGCTATGACGAAGCCCGCAACTACGCCATTGACCTAGAAGAACTTGATCGAATGATGAGGAGCTAAGGTATATATTGGCATGCTAACCTTTGAGTACATAGCCAGAAATGCCACAACCGGCGAAAAGATCAAGTCTGTGATTCAGGCTGATAATGAGGCCACGGCGGCCAAGATGATTCAAAAAGAGGGTCTGGCGCCGATTTCTATTACTGCCAAGCAATCCTCCAATCTCGGATTTAACCGATTCCTAAATCGCATAAAGTCTAAAGATAAAGTATTATTTTCCAGACAGTTATCAACCTTGGTTAACGCTGGTCTACCGCTGGTCCAGAGTTTGCGTAGCGTAGTTAACCAGACCACCAATAAAAAGCTCAAACTAATCGGCACTCAAGTTATATCTGATGTTGAAGGCGGTTCCAGTTTTTCATCGGCGCTGGGTCGGCACCCCGAAACATTTAACCGGGTTTTTGTGAGCCTAGTGGCAGCCGGTGAAGCCTCAGGTACGCTAGATAAAGCCATGGAGCGGATTGCCAACCAGCAGGAAAAAGACGCCGAAATTTTAAGCAAAGTCCGGGGCGCCATGATCTACCCAGCCATTGTTATCTTGGTCATGTTGGGCGTCGTTGGCTTTATGATTGTTAAAGTTTTGCCTCAGGTAGAAATATTATACAAAGATATTCCCGGAGCATCGTTACCGCTAGTGACCAAGATCCTACTCGCAATTTCACACTTTACAATCAAATACTGGTGGCTAGTATTGTTGATAGCTGTTATTGGAACTATTTTTACAACCCGATGGGCTAATACTCTGGGTGGTAGGCGAGTAGTGGATAAGATCAAAATGAAGGCCTGGCCTATTGGACCGCTATTCATGAAGTTGTACATGGCCCGCTTTGCTCGAACCGGCCAAACTCTGATAGCCAGTGGGGTACCGCTAATCCAAATGCTGCAAATAACCGCCGAGGCCGTCAATAACGTTCATGTAGAGGGGTCTATTACTAAAGCCATCGACAAAGTAAAGGGTGGTAAAGCCCTGTCTGAAACTATATCTGGTGATCATAACTTCTTAGATCTGGTGCCCAATATGCTCAGCATTGGTGAACAATCCGGCACCATTGAGCAAATGATGGGCAAGATTGCCGACTATTATGAGCGCGAGGTTGACACTGAGGTCAGAAATATCTCGACTATTATTGAACCAGTGCTGATGGTTTTGCTGGGAGTCATGGCCTTTACCATCGTAGCGGCCATACTGCTACCTATTTACGGCTTGGCTGGCAAGACCATAGTCCACTAGTAGAGCTTGTGGATAACAGCTGCTATAGGCTTGCTTTTTTAGCCAAATCCACGTACATTCATACCATAAGCACTTAATACTAAGTTATAGGGGGGTATCTCACAATGCTTAAAAAACTAAGACAACAAAACCAAGGCTTCACCATTATCGAGGTCTTGATTGTACTGGCCATTGCCGGTTTAATTCTGTTGATCGTCTTCTTGGCGGTTCCAGCACTGCAACGTAATGCCCGGAACACCACTAAACGAAGTGATGCTTCTAAGGCTTTAGGTGCCGTGGGTGAATTTGTTGCTAACAATAATGGTACAGTACCCGCAACTGGTAATGTAGGTACGCTACAAACAGCTGCTAATTTGAGTAGTGGTACGACGATAACTTCGACTATTCCTACCACTGTTGCTACAGTTGTTGCACCGTCAAATAGTGAAATTGAGGTTGGTTCCGGTCTGGTATGTAGTGGAACGACTCTGAGCGGTTCTGCATCTTATACGGCCGCACAGTGGCAGACTACCGTCTCTGCCGGTTCAAGCCGTGCCGTAGTCGGACTCTTTACCGTTGAAGCTGCCGGTGGTAACGTGATTTCTCAGTGCCTAACTTCATAAGCTAGCTCTGTAAATTCGTTCTAAAACAATTCGTGCTACAGTTAGCCTAGATGGTGATATTCATTCTACTGGTTATTGGTTTGGCGTTTGGTAGCTTTACCAATGCGCTAGTGTGGCGTATACACGAGCTGGGGTCTGCTAAGCACAGCAACAAAGCTAAACGCGACCTGTCGATGCTACATGGGCGCTCCATGTGTCCTCGCTGCCACCATAGGCTAGCTTGGAATGATTTGATCCCGGTTCTCAGCTGGCTGAGTCTACGAGGTAAATGTCGCTATTGCCATAAACCAATCCAAGATAACCCCTTGGTTGAGTTGGTTATGTCGGCGTTGTTTCTGATTTCCTACAGCTACTGGCCGCTGGCCTGGGTTGGGCAAGGCACAGTGTTGTTTGTATTCTGGCTGGCTTTATTAGTAGGTCTAGTAGCTTTGGCAGTCTATGACCTATATTGGTATCTTTTGCCTGATAAGATTATGCGCGTTCTGGCAGTAATAGCCCTGGCTCAAGCCGTTGTTCTAATGTATTTTGAGCCTTCATTCCACCGCGTCTTTACAATTGTACTAAGTGCTTTAATTGGCGGCGGGATTTTTTACGTGCTGTTTCAGATTTCTAAAGGCTCGTGGATTGGCGGTGGCGATGTGAAGTTGGGTGGTCTACTAGGACTGATATTAGCTGATGGCAATCTGACGGTTATCACGATCTTTGTAGCGTCATTAATTGGCACGGTGCTGACTTTGCCGCTACTACTATCGGGCAAACTAAAAAGAACTAGCAAAGTACCTTTTGGTCCAATGTTGATTGCTGGAGCCATTATTGCCCGGCTTTTTGGTGCCTCACTGATTGCTTGGTATAAACGAAAATTGCTTTTGTACTAGGGTAAATCCAAGTTGCTTATGCTATAATTTGGCGTATGAGAAGAGGTCTTAAGACCTATGTCTTTTCTACTTTGCGCCGTGCAAAGTCCGGAGGACAAGGGTGGGGCGTTACAGCGGGCTTTACAATAGTTGAAGTGACCGTGGTACTGGCTGTAACCTCATTGCTGTTAATTAGTGCGCTTTATTTTGTGACTGGGCAACAGTCCAGAACTGAGTTCAGCCAATCGATTAACGACATTAAACAGCAGGTAGATGGAGCCATCAGCAATGTTTCAACCGGGTTCTATAATGTAACCGGTGATTTTACCTGTACGGCGCCGGGTTCAAACCCGCCAACTTTTTCTTTTGTGGCTGCTGGTAATGCTGAGCGTGGAGCCAATCTTGGATGTACATTCATCGGTCGGGCCATGCAGTTTAAGGTGAATGGCGATCCCCGCACATTCAATATCTATGATATAGTGGGACGGCAGTTTGAGCCGGGCTCGACAACCATTGACACCAGTCAGTTAGCCGATGCCCACCCAATAGCTTTTGCGAACTCTACGGCCAACCCCTTGCCGATAGGTGTTAATGATCCCACAGAGTCCAGGACACTCGGTTATGGTCTGAGTGCTGTATTTATGAAGTACGACGGTTCCAATTCTACAGCCGTCTTTGCGGCCATGACTGACTTTACCAGCCCAGGAGCATCAGCACCGTTGGGTTCTGGTACCCGCAACGTGCTATTATATGCCATTAAAAAAACCGACTTTGTGACCAATAACTCCAAGAATAATGCGGTTGATGCCATTGATTGTTATAGCAACCCGGTGTGCTTAGCAAACCCAGGCGATACCCTTAACTTTATTGCTGTCAACAATATCACTATCTGTTTTAAGGGCAGTAATGATAAGTACGGAGTTATTACTATTGGTACCAACAACTCACAGGTAGCCAGCGAACTCAAGATTTATGATAAAGCAACAGACGCCGGAGGGGCCTGCTCATGAAAAATGTAATTGGGCAAATGGGTGATACTATTGTCGAGGTACTGATCGCGGTGGCTGTTGTCAGTCTTATTCTGACTGGCGCCTACGCCATTGCCAACCGTAGTCTAATCAATATTCGGCAATCCCAAGAACGCACCGAGGCACTAAACATAGCCACCCAACAGGTAGAACGCCTAAAAGTCAGGGCCGAGTTAGGGGCCGATGCAACTGGCGACAAGGTATTTACTACCCTTAAAAACCCGTTTTGTATATGGGAAAAACCAATTGAACAAGGGTTGTACGTAAAGCAAAGTATTAAGACTGGCAAAATACAGCCTGATTGCACCCAAAACAACGGTATAGATTATTACATTACCATTACCCGAACCGATAACGCTGACAACTTTCAGCATTTGTTTTCGGTCCGAGTTTATTGGCATAGTCTATCCAGATCTGGCGGTGATGACCAAGTGATCTACAATTATCAACTTAACCAATGTACCAATGCGGCCGGTTGTTAATAAAAATCAGTCCAGTGGTTTTACCATGATTGAGCTGTTAATTGCCACGACCGTATTTTCAATGGTACTACTCGTTTGCACCGTCGCCCTGATTCAAATCGGCAAGACTTACTATCGTGGCATTACCTCTTCACAAGTTCAAAACAGAGCCAGAGCAGCTATAGATGATATCTCGCAAGCCATACAATTTAGTGGCGAGCCGGTAACACCAATCGACAAAATTAGTAGTCCTTATCACTTCTGTGCCGGTGATAAGAGATACACTTTTTTGCTTGGCAAGCAACTGGAGAGCGGCGCTGCCTCGGGTGACCACGTGACTCAAGTTTTAACATGGGACAAAAGTGCTTGAGATTGTGGAAGCGCTAATCCCTGGATGACCAATAATTTTACTGAGCTACTGGGTGCGCACATGCGGCTAGTAGATTTAACTGTTAGTCAATTAATTGGGGTATCTGGCTCAAACATTTACGATATCCACATACGGATTATTTATGGTGATCAAGATTTGCTTTGTAGCCCCACAACTGGTGACTGTAATTCCAACAGTCCCATAACCGATTTAACGAAAACTGATTTAACGTGTAAAACAGGGGCCGGGTCGCAATTTTGTGCAGTGTCTGACATTAGAACCAATGTTCAAAAACGTGTACTATGAAAGCAATAGCATTATGAAGAAACATAGTATATATCGACAAGAAAGCGGCTTTGTATCAATCATTGTCTCACTAGTTATTATGATAGTTTTGACGTTGATAGTCTTAGGCTTTGCCCAGCTCGCTCGCCGGGAACAACGTGCGGCTTTGGATAGAGAACTGAGTTCCGAGGCCTACTACGCTGCCGAATCCGGGATATTAGCTGTCAAGTCCTTTGTTACTAATAATATGATCGATACCAACGTCGACAAGACAAAATCTACCTGTGATAATACTTGGCCAGCGTCACTGACATCACACGTACCAACAGTCAATAATGTGCTGGATGCGCCGACGGGTCAGGTTAAGTTTACTTGTGTCTTATATGACGCTAATCCTACATTCTTGCTCTTTGGGGCTGTTGACACCAATAAAGTTAGCCTGGTTACTATCAAGAATCCTGGCCTGAGTAGCTTACAGATTTACTGGCAAGCTAACAACGGATCTTCAAACTTTAGTTCTAAAACACCGGGTAACTTTAGCCCAACCTGCGTTACTAATGCCTCGCCACCACCGTCGTGCAAAACGGGTACGTGGGATTCAGGCACTGGTGTACTGCGTGTAATGTTGGTGTCACGGGATAATTTAAGCCGAGATACCTTTAGGAATAAAACATTTACTGGTTATTTATACCCGGATGCCTCCGCCACTGCTGGTCAAAATGGCACGATGGATTTTACTCAAGGACTTGGAGCTAATAGTTCGGGTTTAGTAGCTGGCGGTAAATGTAACACCGGCAACACTACACGATACTTTTGTCGAGTAGATATTACCAACATGGACCCCACTAACACCAGTGGATATGTCTTGGTCCTAAGATCAGTTTATGACACCAACGCTGTGAGCATTTGTATTAACAATACCGGCTGCACGGGACCGATTAATGGTGCTCAAGTACTGGTTGATTCTACTGGTAAAGCCAACGATGTCATTCGCCGGGTGCAAGCCAGATTTACTATATCGAGTGGTATTGAAAATCTTTTACCCATCGGTCTGGTTTCTAACGAATCGTTGTGCAAACAAATCGTGCTGAATCCAAGTGACCCGCCTTATGTGACTCAGGGTGCGGCAGGTTCTGGTAGCTGTAGTTTGCCCTAGTTGGTTGTAATGATTTTTCGGTGAAATTTTTGGTGAACGGCTTTTAGATGTGGGTCGGTGACATGAGTGTATATCTGGGTGGTGGAGATATTGCTGTGACCTAGCAAGGCTTGTACACTTCTCAGATCGGCGCCATTCATAAGTAAGTCAGTGGCAAATGAGTGACGGAGGGTATGTGGACTAACGTGCTTGGTAATACCGGCTAACAGGGCATTGCGAGCTACCAGTCGCTGTACACTACGGGCGGTCAACCGATGATAATTACCAGACCGGTCGACTTGTTTTTTACCACTGTAGCGGACAAATAGCGGTTTGGTGGTGTCTTGGCGCTCATCAAGATAGCGCTGGACCCATTCGGCCGCTGCTGGGCTAATAAAGATAGGCCGGTCTTTTTGACCCTTGCCGCGTACGGTGAATTCTCGTCTTACTAAGTTAATGTGATCGCGATCAAGTCCTACAAGTTCCGATACCCGAAGACCGCTGCTAAAGAGTAGCTCCAATATAGCTCGGTCACGAAGTCCTGGCGCTTTGGTTGTATCTGGCTGTGAAAACAAACGCTCTAGTTCATCCCCATTAAGAAAGGTGACTTGTTTTCGGGCAGTTTTAGCAAGTTCAATCTTATCGGCAGTCAAGGCTGGGATATTCCGTTTGGCGCAAAATTTTAAAAAGCTCCGCAGGGCAATTAAATGATAATTTTGGGTGGTAGCCTGCAGCTCATCACTGGTATTAGTGCCAAGCCGGTTTAGCCACAACCGCCATTTACGTACGAGTTCTGGGTCAATGTCACTGACCTTAATGTCGCCAGCAAAGTCGACCAAACGGGTAAGGTAGTGATCATAATTGCGGATGGTATTTTGGGAGCGATTCTGCTCAATTTCTAAATATTCTAAAAAGTCAGTTATAGCTTTGCTAAACAGCATAAGCATATTGTAACCTAAAAGATTGATAAGAGACTGAAAGAACACATTGTGTGTTCAATAGATTTTGCTTTATCAATCTGTTATGTCTATCGACAACGTGCTACAATACCAGAATGGAACGAACGTTAGTTATTGCAAAACCCGACGCTGTGCAGCGCGGATTGGTTGGAGAAATTATCAAGCGACTCGAGCAAAAAGGCTTGAAGCTCATTGGTATAAAAATGGTGGCACTAGATAGTCCGTTGCTTCAGGCTCATTATGCCGAGCATGTCGAAAAATCATTTTATAGCGATTTAGAACGCTTTATGAAAAGCTCGCCGGTTGTCATCATGGCATGGGAGGGCTTCGAATGCGTTAACTCCGTTCGATTGTTAGTGGGTTCAACTGACCCACGTAAAGCCACAGCTGGAACCGTAAGAGGCGATTTTGCCATCGGTACTGGTCGGAACCTCATTCATGCCTCAGACAGTTCTGCTGCCGGACAAGCCGAGGTTGATCGGTTCTTTAAAGACAGTGAACTATTTGAGTATGATAAGTCAGAATACGTCCACATTTACGAAGAATACGAACGCAGTTAGACTATTAACAGATGTCGCCATGGCTAAATCGAATAGAGTAATTTCGCCAAACCGCCCTATAAAATGCATTTCGTTGGCATTTGATGGGGACGCCGATAGAATTACTGTATGAGGCCCGGTAGTTCAATGGATAGAACACCACCGTCCT
>CAYMBM010000013.1:0-9605 GCA_964388705.1 uncultured Candidatus Saccharibacteria bacterium | reverse complement strand
TATATTGCAGCACCACCAGGTGAACATCAGAAGCTTCTAGCACTTTTGGCTCCAGTATTTAAGGATCAAAAGCGACGATGAGGATTTTGGGCATTGATCCAGGCACGGGCATTTTGGGCTTTGGAGTTATTGAGATCCAAAAAGGCAAACCACAATTGGTGGATGGCGGGGTTATCCGCACACCTGTAAAAGAAGATGACGCAGTCCGGCTGCAGACTATATACGAAGAACTCACTGACATTATTATTCAAACCAAGCCAGTGATTATGGCCGTTGAAAAATTGTTTTTTGCGAGAAATGTGACTACGGCCATGACAGTCTCCCAGGCGCGAGGAGTCGTCTTGCTCTGTGGCAAGCAAGCCGGACTAGAACTTTTTGAGTACACGCCGCAACAAATCAAACAATCTCTGACGGGTTATGGCCGCGCTGACAAAAAGCAAATTCAAGAGATGGTGCGCACAGTGTTGGGGCTGAAAGAAATACCCAAACCTGACGACTGTGCTGATGCGCTGGCCTGTGCTATCTGTCACAGCATGAATATGCGATAATGAAAGAGTGATTGCAGCATTAAGTGGTAAAGTCAGCGAAAAGCTGCCAGAGCTGGTAATTTTAGACGTAGGCGGCGTCGGCTATGGACTGTTTTTGACGTTAGAAGACCATGGCAAACTCAAAACTGGCACAGACGCCAAGGTTTATATTTACGAACACATTCGCGAAAACACTCATGATCTATTTGGTTTCACCGAGCTTGATACCAAACGACTGTTTGAGCAACTGCTCGAAGTCAATGGTGTTGGGCCCAAGATGGCGCTGAACATCTTGAGTATTGGAAACCCCCATGAGGTGCGCCAGGCCATTGCGGGTGGTGACACCAAGTTTATCCAAGCAGCTAGCGGTGTTGGCAAGCGCGTAGCCGAGCGCGTGGTGGTGGACCTTAAAGACAAGGTCGGGTTGGCTAGCAGTGCCGGTGATGCAATGTTTATGAGCTCAAGCTCTGCCCAAAAAGATGAAGCCGTCCAAGCCCTGGTTAGCCTTGGCTTTACGGTTCCAGATGCACTTGAAGCACTGGCTAACATTAATAAAGATTTACCGGCTGACCAAAGAGTTAAACTAGCCTTGAAGGCAAAGGGTTAAACATGGCAGTTGAGCGCATAACCCAGCCAGTTAGCAAAGATGATCCAGTTGAAGTTGAGCTGGAAGTGACGCTTCGTCCAAGAGATTTTAAGAGTTACATTGGCCAACCTCGGGTAAAGAAAAATTTGACACTGAGCATTGCTGCCACTAAAAAACGCAACGAGCCACTAGAGCATATTTTGCTACACGGCCCGCCAGGGCTGGGCAAGACAACCTTGGCCTACGTTATTGCTAAGGAAATGGGTGCTAATATCCGGGTGACCAGTGGGCCGGCAATTGACCGAGCGGCCGATCTGGCCAGCATGCTGACCAATCTAGAAGACGGCGATATTTTATTTATTGACGAAATTCACCGCTTGCACCGTAGTGTAGAGGAAGTACTATATTCGGCTATGGAAGATTACGCCATTGACATTATGCTGGGCAAAGGTCCCAGCGCTCGGTCAATGCGCCTGGATATCCCAAAGTTTACGCTTATTGGTGCTACTACTAGGGCGGGGTCATTGGCAGCGCCATTGCGTGACCGTTTTGGGCATGTTTATAGACTAGAGTTTTATAACCACGACGAGATGGCCGACATCATCAAACGCTCATCTAGAATCCTCGGTACGGCTATTAAGCCTGACGCCACGGTAATGATCGCCGAACGTTCTCGCCTAACACCACGGATTGGCAATCGTTTACTGAAACGGGTGCGGGATTATGCCGACGTCAATGGCGACGGCATCATTGATAAGCAGCAAACCGTAGCGGCTCTTAAGCTACTTGATATCGATGACCTCGGACTAGACTCGGCCGATCGTCGGTTGCTGAGCGCCATTATTGATAATTATGGTGGCGGGCCAGTTGGTGTTGAGACATTAGCAGCTTTGCTGGCTGACGAACGCATTACAATCGAAGATTACTTTGAACCATACCTGATGCAACTCGGACTATTGGAACGCACGCCGCGAGGACGAAAAGTTACCCACAAAGCCTACAAACACTTGGGTAAACGACCGGATAAATCAGGTCAATCAAGCCTGCTATAATAGGTCCATGAATCCCACCGAGCCACCACCTGATGTCCCGGGCCCGACAACAGACAATGAAGAAGTTATCGATCCAGCGACACCGGCTGGCGCTCACCAAATTGTGGTGATTCGACGCCACCCCTTTGGCCTGATTGCTCTCATTTTTCAAGTGGTTATTGGACTGGGAATTTCTTTTGGATTAATCTTTTTCTTATTACCTAGTGTGCTCAGTAGTTTGGATTCCAGTCGCACCGCTAACGTTACTAACATTCTGTGGGTCATAGTCGTAATTGTTACAGCTTTGGCAGCAATTTTTTTACTGATTGCCACGGCGCTGTATCGACAAAATCGTTGGATTGTGACTGACGATGCCATTACACAAGTGCTCAGAGTCGGTCTATTTAACTTCAACACCTCTAGTTTATCGATGGCTAACATCGAAGATGTGACATCAGAGCGAAAAGGTATTTTTGCCAACCTATTTGGTTTTGGTACGCTAAAAGTTGAAACCGCCGGCGAGCATTCTAATTTTCACTTTTACTATACGCCGCGGCCTGACATGTACGCCAAAATTTTGCTCGATGCCCGCGAGCGCTTTATAGAAGAAGATCCAATTCGCGCGGAACGGGCTAACGATAGGCTCAACGTTCCAGCAGGTGCCAACCGCTAATTACTCACTGAACGGATTATCGCGAGCCTGCTTGAACAAGGTTTGTACCTCGACATTTTGATCTTGTAGCTCTTGGATTTTGTTAAGAATATCTTGATCAATTTTGGGGCGTTGGACAACCTTTAGTTTTTCAGCTACAGCGCTGTCGGATGGTTCCTGGCGATTTAATAAATTAATTCTTAGGACCAAGAAGGTATAAATAATCAGAAATGTAATGAGGAAAATAAATTTAGCATAACGGCGCAAGAACCGGAGGGTAGGCATTATTTTATCGGGGATGGATTTGATGAGTAACTTCATGGCTTTACATAGACACTCACTATTAATGAAAACGTCACCTGTTTACGGTTTTTTATATTGGGTGACACGATAATGCTCGATACCTGGGCGGTTCGGCGATTATTTTCTAGATCAGTTAAAAAATGAATGAGTTGGCTGTAATCGACTTGTTTGGCGACGTCGGATTGTACAGTAATATCCATGCTGTAGACACCGTTTAATCCTTGAACCGCTTTTAGCTGACTGACTGGTGGAGTCGTTGGTATGGGTGTTGAGGATGATGAAGAAGTACTAGAAGACGATGAGCTAGCGCCAGAAGATGATCCCGAACTGGACTGTGGCTGCCCAAGGTTAGAAGTAGGAAAAGAAATATTTTGGATCGGTATATTCTCTTGGGTAGCGTAACTAATAATTTGTCTGACAACCCTGGCCTGATCTTTTTCTTGGGGAACAATTGTCTTGGCAATCTTCTCCAGGTCGGCATACTTTACCAAATCTTTATTGGCTTGGATCAGAGCCGTTTGCTGTTCGTCGAGCACTTTGCTATCCAATTTGAGCGATACCAGCTTATCGGTTTGCTTCTGCAATAGGTAGTCACCAAAGTACGTACCGGCCAATACGCCAAATCCCGACAATACCAATAGACCAATCATCAGGTAATAGATGCGCTTGGGGGTCATGATCCACCCCCACTATGGATGAACAGGAAGTTTGTATTTTTACCAAATAAAGCACGAATACTAATCTGGCAAGGGTATGTTGGGTCGGTGCTAGAGGTGCTGTTACACGTTACAGCGATGATGTCGGCCTTATCAAATATTTTGTTAGCTGGATCTTGTAAATTAACCTGAACCTGAGTAGCCGTCTGGTAGTCTTTGGCCACGGCATTTAAGTCAATACCACCTTGCGTCTTGCTGATACTAAGTGAGGCCAGGGAAGCACCATCGGGCATCGCTGAACCGATTTGCTGCAATAATTTAGAAAACAAGACTTCTCGACCGAGTACTTGCACCACCAGTTTCAAACTGCCACTAAGATCTTGCACATGCTTTTCAGTCTCGTCAAGTTTCTGGGCTTTTAGTTGTTGTTGTCCAGCCGAAACGCGGTCACTATAGGTTTTGATAGATTGATGAATGAAAAATTCACCGAACATGACTACTATGCCGATACCTACCAGGCCTACGATGGTGGCTACAACCCAGCGAGCCAGCCGCGTGTTAAACCGAGCATATGTCAGGTTTTGTCGCATCTGAGGAGGGAGTAAATTAATCACGAGAACATCTCCTTTGGCCCAATTAAGGCGAGACCAGCGACCGTGGTATACATTGATTTTTCAACTCCGCTGGGTGGCTGCAAACCAGCAAAATCAAGTCTGTGCCAGGGGTCAACCATTCGAACCGGCATGCGCAAACTGCTGGTCATAAATTCAGACAGCCCGGGCATACTGGCACCACCACCTAGTGTTACGACCTGGCTAATTTTGCGTTTGGCATTATTGCGGTCCTCGTAGTACCGAATCATTCGACGGATTTCCTTTATCAAATCGTCAAGTAGTGGTTTGATGGCACTACTTATTTCTTGTTGTTTTTTGCTCACACCAACACCGTACTTAGTCTTGATGGTGCTAGCATCGGCGTAACTAATGCCAAGAGCTTTTGATATGAGGTCGGTAAAACTATCGCCTCCGCCGGGAGTAGTACCAGTTACAATGAGCGAATGGTCGTAGATGGTAATATCGGACGAGACACTGCCAAAATCAATTAACACTGTGGGGACATCACTCTGCTCGGAATGCACAAACAAGCGGCTACCAGCCCCGATATTGGTTTCCAGACCAACGACTTCAAGACCCAGCAAGTCGGCCAAGACTAAATAAGAGTCAACAATTTTACGGGGAACAGCCACGGCTAACAACTCTATTTCTTTGGCGTTTTGGTCAATAATCATGTGATCAAGGTATAGCTCGGTGACCGGCATCGGGATGTATTGTTCGGCCTCTAGACTCACAGCTTCAGCAATGTCTTTTTTCTTCATGAGAGGCAAGCGCATAGCTCGGGTAAAGGTTCGAGCAGCTGGAATTGACATGATAACTCGTCTAGTAGTTATGTCGCCAATGATCTTTTTACTAAACATTTCATGGGCAGCTTTGGCAATGGCCTCGATATCTACTAGTACGCCATTGTTGATAGCTTGCGACGAAAACGAGGTACTGCCGTAACCAACGACTACCTGTCGGCTGCCGTGCCTACCAATTTGCATAACCTTCAGATTGTCAAACCCGAGGTCAAAGCCAAAGATTGGCTTGTCTTTAAAAAAATATGTGGTTTTCATGCTGCCCATCTAGCATCAATGTAGCTCGCTGTTAAGTATACCAGATTGTGCACGGTTATAACCTTCGATATCTCACTGCCCGCCAAGCTAAATCGACGGGTATTTGATCAACTGGGAACGACGGATCTAATTTAAGGTCAAAGGGGTTACCGGGACTGGCAGCCACAAACAGGTTTTTACCAGACATACCGCCCAGTGATGGATTGTTATTATCAAACTTGGTCTGATCAACACATAAGCCATTTTTGGCCAGAAGATATAGGGCTGGCGCTATGGTCTTGACGTTACCTTGCTGGCCAAGATACATTGAGTCACCATCTGTACTCGGACAGGCACTACCATGAGAGTTGGGGTCGGCCCCGTAGGTAACAATAACCAACGGTCCACTGCCGTTTGAAGTTTGGATACTCTGGAAGTTAGCACTACCCTCTACAAAGATAAATTTAATGGAACTGGTTGTGTTTTTAAAAGTCGGGCTACAAGCCGATGTGGCACACAAGTTGGCTCGGATATGCACGTTATCGCTGATGTTGAAGGTGCCATTTAAGCTCAAGTTACCATTGGTGCCACATGAGGTTGAAACGTTACTGCCACTGTCTGGGTAATGGGTCGTTTTCGAACCGTTGGTAGAAGGTATATTGTGGCTGCCATTGCCAGACCAATCATTACAGTTACCGGCATTTTGGTAAGAACTGTCCAAGTACTGACTCCAGGGGATATAAGTGGAGACAATTTGGCTGACAGAAGTATTGGCTGTGACATTAAAGTCGCTATTGGTGGTATTGCCGGGAGGCGTCACACAGTTGTTAAAGGCTACTAAAATGTTGGTTTTGGTTTGTCCGGCATGTGAAAAACTGGTGGGCTTGAGTAGATTGCCCGCGCCGCCTATAGAACAATTACTAGCACCGGTATTTTTGCTAGCAACAGTGATGTTTTCGGCAGTCAAATTGGTGGTGTTCTTATTCATGTTGATGTAGCCATTAGCGTAGATATCGATACCCCAAATATTCTTGACGCCACTGCCAATATCGATAATATTGCGGGACAACATTGCCGTAGATGTTTGGGTACTGGTACGCTGGGCAATGACTTCTATTTTTCTTGAGAAACTAGCAATGGTAGAGCTGGCCGGCGCATAAACGTAACCAGTGCTGGTGATGACCTTTTCTTTGCTGGTCGAACCGGCTGTAACCGTGGTTCTAAACGTTGATTTGTACAGCGTGGAGGTTAGAACGTTTACCTCAACACTGCTGCCGACGTAGGTGTCGTTGCCGTTATTGAACTGGGCAACTGCCACATCGGCTCCAGATTCAGCGGCATACTGCGCCTGTAATAGCAACACTCTGGACCGAGCTCTTACCAAAGTGGCATTTGAGATGACCATGAGCGAAAGAATAAGGATGGTTAAGAACATCATTACTATAAGGATAGAAACGATGATTGAACCTTTTTGATTGGTGTTAATTCGTCTTTTCATCAACTGTTCCTCAGAGCTATACGTATGACCGTGGTGTTTTGAGTGGCATTAGCTGATTCCAGGATTGGCGAAGCCTTGAGGGTAATGGTCATTTCCAAGACCTCGACAATAGGAAAATCCGGACCATTATAGGCGCCAGTTAAGGGGTCGGTTGAAGAAGTGTAGTCTAGTGGGGTACCCGTTCTTGAAAAATAGCGGGGGGCAATAGAAGCGACGCTGGTGGCAACTTCTCTGTCGGCCGGACAGCTGCTGGTGGCTTGAGCTGGCGGGCAGCTACTGACGAGCCGATTACTCGTCGCATTAGTGTTGGCGATAGCGTGGGCAAATAGACTTTTGGTGGTTCCGTTCAAATACAAGACATACTCGTCCTCGTACGGCACCGTACCATTCATGATAACGGTGTTTGAGGTACTAATACTTAACTTGCGGAAATACAGGATGGGTGTAATAACTCCGGTGTTACCAATTGGCGTGGTAGTGGGAATGGCGTGAATTGGCACCCAGTATAGACCACTGGGTTGGTTAGGGTCAGCGGCCAACACATGATTGTCGGGTAGGCCATTCTGAGTTATCAGACCCGAAGATTCACCGAGGTTTTGCCTGAGATAATCACCAGCGTTGAGCCGACTGATAAGAGTGTCTTGATCAGCTTGCTGTAAGGCCGAGGAGCGCCAAAAGTTAAAGCCAAAAACGATAACTAAACTGGCGAACAATAAGCTCACGGCCATGACAGTGACTAGTTCCGGCAGAGTAAAACCATGTTCGTCAGATTTCATAATTGCCCGATGCCGTTTCTAGTTATTAACATCCTGAGTTCCAATGGTGGGACAGAAGAGTTTAGAAACGGAACAGAGATGTCGATTATTTTTGAGTCAGGCACAGGCTTTAGTGGATCACTTGACGGTAAGCTGGAAGTGTCAGTTACCGTTACAGTAGGGGTGTAGGTGATAATTTTCCCGCTTCCGCCTTCCACAGCGAAGGTGTTATTAGGAAAACAGTTGGTCGAGCTGGTAAGCGAGGTATATTCCAGTGCTCGATCTATCTCTGGACAAGCGCTGAGCACAGCATACATTTCGTTATATTGCCGGGCAATCTTATAGGCATGTTGAATACCCTCACTGGCGTTGGTAAAACCAATAACTAAAATAGGAAAAATCACACAAGCTAGCATTAGCTCAACAATAGTAAAACCAGACTGAGAAACTTTTAAATGAAACATCATGCTCGTGCTTAATTATAAAGCTTCGCGCCGAGATGAGCTAGGACTCTAGACGGATGGCTCATACGGGCTCATCATATAATCTTCGCTAAACGCTCAAATTATAATACAAAAGCCCCGTAACGGGGCTTTTGTTATCTGGATCTACGATGATCTAGTTAGACAGACTGTTCACATTGGTGACAGCTGCACCAGAACCTTCTGGGAAGTATGACAGTACAAAGGATGTACAGTTACCATTTCCACCGTTGTCACAGTTAGCTGGCGACGCTGTGTAACCGTACTTGTACGGATTGTTCGTCGCAGTGCCTACAAATGCACATGGTGGGGTTTTGACATTTGCGTCGTCAGGGTCACAGGTCGACGCCGGGTCAAGACCCTTCAGTTGACCAGATATAAAGGCTGCGTCATTCAGGTTGGGTCCCGATGGATAATAACCAAACTGAGCGTTATATACCTCTAGGTGGCTAGCAACTGCCTTGATATCAGTTGTTCTTTCTGTGTTACGAGCTTTTTGTTGAACACCGCTGAATGTTACCAAGACCAAAGCGGCCAAGATACCAATCACGATGATGACGATCAAAAGTTCCACAATAGTGAAACCGCTGTCATTACGCTTTAGTGAGACCATGAGAGCCCACCCTCCTATTGTATTTCTTATTTATTGTTACAAGATCCTCCAAAGTTTTAACTTCTTTGGAAGGTATCTGTTACCGATTATAACCATTACCATAATAAGGTCAAGTCCAAAGTAAGAAATAACTGCTAAAACTTGCTAAGACAATTCAGAATTGCTATTGGTTGCCAATGTTTTTGCTTAGGCCAGCAATTGGGCCCATAACACTCGCGGCGATTAGTCCCACCATGCTCCCCAACACAATAATCATCAGTGGTTCAATTAGTGAACTCAAACCATCAATGGTAGCAGACACCTCTTCCTCGTAAAACTCGGCAACTTTGACGAGGATAGTATCGATTTGCCCGGTCTCTTCACCAATTGCCAGCATCTGCGATACGATTGGTGGAAAATATTTACTATTGGCCAGCGGTACACTCAGTTGTTTGCCATTTTTAACTTCTTTGGCGGCCGCTCTGAGCTCTTCCTCGATGACTTTATTACCAATGGCTCCACCTGTTACTTCCAGAGCATTTAAAACATTGACGCCGGCCGACATAAGAGAGGCAAAGGTCCTAGCAAAGCGGGCTAATGCAACTTTAGTAACAATAGTTTTGAGGACGGGAACACGCAGAATAAGCCCATGGAATTGATATTTGCCCCTCGGAGTACGAATATATCGTCTCAAAAGAAACACAATTATCACAAACACCGGCAAAATAATAAACATATAGTGTTTTGAAAAATCGCTGATAGCTAGCATCGCTCGGGTGTAAGCCGGTAGCTTGGCGTTTTTGCCAGCCAGGTCCCCAAGGATTTTCCCGATTTTGGGCATGATAAATAACATGATAAAGAAGAAACCAATA
>CAYMBM010000012.1:0-10043 GCA_964388705.1 uncultured Candidatus Saccharibacteria bacterium | reverse complement strand
CCCGGACCCCCACTTTACGAAAGTGGTGCTCTAGCCAACTGAGCTAAGGTGGCGTGTCTCAAATTAACAGAGGTATTATATCAGATAGAGTTTGCTTTTTAAGGGGTAAATTGTTAGTATTGCCTCTGTTGTGATGCATATTTGCATTGCTTCGAAATGCGGGCTCGTAGTGAAGTTGGCCTATCACGCCTCCCTGTCACGGAGGAGATCGCCGGTTCGAATCCGGTCGGGCCCGCCAGAAATAAGAGAGTCATCTGAAAGGATGGCTGTTTTATTTCTGGGCAAGTTCACTTGTGATTCAAACTCGGAAAAGCCGGTTCGGTCATCAGTCTGTTGCCCGAGAATCCTCGGCGCACAGATTGATGTGCATTAGTAGGTCGGGCCCGCCAGATTGACTTTTGATACTGTTTATGGTAATATAAAGTTATGTCCGACCAAGATCCAAGTAATCACACAGTCAATTCGCTCGCAGTATATCAACCTCGTGAACTAGCATTTTTGGGCATGCCAACTGATTTGGTTGAACGTGCTGTAGCAACTGCTCTTCCTGCCATACAACGTACTGAACTACCTACTTTATTTAGCCAATCTGATGCGAGAGGTGGGACTGCACTACTTATATCTGAACCTCCGTACGATACAGTACAAACAGGTCAGCTCCGCAGCATTGAGGAGAAAGGTGTGGTCACCGTAAACTTTGACAGTACTAGTCCTCATACAAGTATTGGAGTCGCCGGGCCGTTGGGACGCTTTGACTTAGTAGCTAGAGCTAGTGAGCCAGAGGTCTTAGAAGAGCAAATTAGAAAACAACACGAACTTAAACAAGAAAAGCAAAGGTTTGTTGATGAAAACCCACTTGGTGAGGCTGGATTACTACTGAACAATCGGTTTGGTGGCGTTGACGTTGAAGACCCTGAATTAACAGCTAGGCATCTCATTATGCGCCTAGCAATTGCCAGACGTGCAAAGATGGGATCAGTCGGGAGCATGATTAAATTGGGGCTTATTGACCCAACACTTGGCCATGCATTATCAGATGAATTAGCTGGCTATTTTGATTCTGTAGGAAAGATCGTAGATGTTGTCGGTCATTTACCTGAGGCAACTGCTGCTGCTACCGCTTCAGTAATGCTTGAGGGTGCTATTGAATTGGGTAGGCACTTTATTGCAGCCAACGGCAAACGTATTAATCTTGCCTCTCGTATTGTTCAAGACCCAGCCTTTGCGAAGACCGTATTACGGATAGCAACGTCTGAAAGAGCAAAATAGTTCCGAACCAGTTCTGTTAAGATCCACCAGGTTGACTAAATACTAGTTTTCTTTTAAAATATACTCATGAACGTTGGTTTGGAGCGTGCTCCTGTTTACCCTTTTAACGAGGGTGCTTTAACCTACCGTGGCCAAGACTCGGCGGCGACTTTTGGTTTGGTGTTGGAACACAGCGCTTGGCTCGAATCGCAGTTGGGTCTGGGAACAGACCTACCCTTCAGGGTAGGGCCTGAAGCCTTGCGTGCTAGACACGATCAGCTAGAACGATCAAAATCTGAGTCACACTGTACCTCGCGTGGCGTTCTCTTTCTAGGCAAGCTGGTGTCCGGTACAGTCAAGGAGATGGAAGCAGAATTTGCTCGTCAAACAGTATTAGATATAGGCTGTGGGGACGGACGCTTAGGCGTTGAACTTTCACGCAACGCCAAATCACGTGTAACATTTTTTGACAGGGACAGCGCGGCTTTGTCAGGCATAACGCGTAAATCTGGTAGAAAAATCATTGGTGAAGGTGTTTCACTACCATTCACCGACGAGGCTTTTGATAAGACCGTAACTGCTTTTTCTAGCGTAGCCTGGGCAGAAACGCCTCTTGAAACCGTTAATTCCTTGCAAGAAGCCCTGCGAGTGACGCAAGTCAATGGTACCTGTTTTGTTATACCGGCTTTATCCAATGTGCTATCTCGTCGCCGGCTGGCTGTAGCAGAACTAGTAAATCCAAATCAACAATCTTTGGAAGATCCACTGGCTCTAAAAGTATGGGCCTTGCAGGATCATTTAGCTATTAATACCCTTTTGGGCCTAGCCGAGGAGGGTTACTGCTCAATAAGTTGGAGTAGTTTTATTGGAAAAGGCATGAACACTGGCGCAACAGTTGAAAATTATTCGGCGGTTGTTGATAAAGTCCGTCCTATACCTGAAGAAGTTTATGGAGCTAACCTGGCCTACGCCAAAAGTTTTATGCTATCAGAACAACCGACGTCCGCCGAGTAGACAAGCTGTCTTGTAGAGTCTTACATTTTTAGACATTAGTGGTATAATTTGCTTG
The DNA here is from genome assembly GCA_964388705.1 of uncultured Candidatus Saccharibacteria bacterium. Classification (GTDB taxonomy): domain Bacteria; phylum Patescibacteriota; class Saccharimonadia; order Saccharimonadales; family OMJO01; genus OMJO01. The sequence continues at coordinate 7,726 of CAYMBM010000012.1, read as the reverse complement.
TACAACGGAAAAAATAAAAATGTACGGGCAATTAAAAATAATCGAGCATAAACATAGTGGCCGCCTCCGGCCACACGAACACACCTCTTACCTACCCCTAGCCTTTATTGTTTTTATTGTAGGCGTGGTGCTGGTTATGTTCTCATTTTCGGACGTGGCCGCGGACCATCCTGGACCACAAGCTGGTTCGATTGGGCTAACGGGTATTGTGCCGGCTCCGCCGCCTACGGAGGCCGCCACTATCACCTCGCCAGCCAATGGACAACACTTTAAGACCTCACCCGTCACCATTACCGGAACCTGCCCCAAAGGCACGCTGATAGAAATCTATAAAAACGACATCTTTGCTGGCTCTGGACCATGTTCAGATAGTGGCACTTTTTCGTTTGATATAGATCTGTTATTTGGCCAAAATATACTTGTTGCTCGGGTATATGATGCACTCAACCAAGCTGGTCCAGCCTCTAACTCTATCACCGTTTATTTTGATTCACTCCTACCACAAGCTGACCCCTTAAGCCTTGTCAATTTACAGGGCGCCCAAATGCTGCTAAACACCAATTCGGTCTATCGGGGATCGTTTCCCGGTCAAAACCTGAACGTCCCCATCAGTATCATTGGTGGAACTCCACCCTACGCCATCAATGTAGAGTGGGGAGACACCGAAAACAAGGTCATCCCCAGAGGCGATAACCTAACCTTTAATGCCACCCACGCCTACCAAAAACCCGGAACATTTGCCATTTCTTTCCAAGCTACCGACAGTAAACAGCGAGCGGCTTTCTTGACAGTGGCGGCCATTGTTAATGGTCAACCGGGGGTCATAGCTTCGCAATCATCCGGTAAAAATGCTAGTAAACTGCTGGTTCTATGGCCCTTATACGCCATTGTGGTAACTTTGGTGGTCAGTTTCTGGCTTGGTGAGCGACGAGAAAAACGCATTATGACTAATGTCATCAAGGCCAAACAACCCCTGTTTTCTGAAGGTACAACCGCTTCATCCAGCAGCCCAGCAAAAGCTCCCGAAACCACCAATAAACCACCAGAAACTCCGACCCCTAAAGAAACTTCCTAAAAAACTCTTGCCAAAAAATTTATTCAGCTTATACTTATCAACAGATAGAGAATGTAAACACAAACAAAAATTGCAATCTCTAAGCACAAACAGATAACAAAACAGATATAAAAAATGAAGTTGAGTTTTGCTAACAAGCACCGCTTATTGTTTTGTGGCACCCTTTTGGGTGTTCTGTTTGCGTTTGGCTTGGCTATTGGCCACCCTGCTAAAGCAGCTACGGGCATTAACGAACAAATTAATTTTCAGGGTAGGTTACTTAATTCCCAGGGCGCCACAGTACCTGATGGCTATTACAACATCCAGTTCAAAATTTATCAGGATGGTGACGGTCAAAGTGTTGGGAACACCACTGGTTCACCGTCTGGATCGCTCAAGTGGACCGAGAGCCACCTGAATAACACTAGCCAAGGGATACGAGTTATCAATGGCTACTTCTCTGTCTCGCTGGGCTCGGTAACAGCATTTGGTTCAAATATCGACTGGAATCAAGATACATTGTGGCTGTCGATTAATATTGGTAATACAAACTCGTCTTGTACGCCTTTCTCCAGCTGTAGTCCCGATGGTGAAATGGTGCCAATGCAGGCCATGACCGCCGCACCCTATGCTCTAAACGCCGGACGTCTTGGTGGACTTACCAGTTCTAATTTCGTCCAGTTAGCGCAGGGAGTGCAAACCGATGCTACCACTAACAGTAGTATTTTTATTAACAAAACATCCAGTGGTAACTTATTGGAACTGCAGGCCAGCGGTAGTGACGTTTTCACTCTGACTAATTCTGGCGATGCCACTTTTGGTGCCAACGCCGACCACACCATTTCTATCGCCACGGCCGGAGCCAGCGCCGCCGGTAAATCACTGACGATAGTCGCCGGCGCTGCCGGTACCGGTGGCAGTGCACTAGCGGGCGGCGATTTGAACTTGCAAGGTGGCGCTGGTGGTGGCACCAACGGCAACGGCGGGAACGTAGTCATTGACGCCGGCGCTAAAAACGGCAGTGGTACCAATGGCAGTATCAAAATTGGCACGGCTAATTTGGCTAATACTATTCAGATAGGTAACACCGGCAATGCCATTGCCCAGACAATCAACATCGGTAATAACGCTACAGCCAGCTCGACTGATACGGTGGCCATTGGTAACTTGCTGGGTACCAGCACCACAACCATCAACGGGGGTACCGGCGCCAGTGCCATTCAGATCGTCCAAGGTTCTGGAGGTACTATAACCATTGGTTCCACCGCCAGTTCTTCCGCACTGGCCTTTCAGGGTGGCACTGGTGGTATTAAATACAACGTAAGTGGAACATCCCAAGCAGTCTTTGCTGGGTCCAACATTTTATACTTTGGCAATGCTTCAACTGCCGGTACAAACGCTGCACCAACCAACTTTAGTATTCTTGGTACTAGTTCATCGACATCAGGGACAGCTGGTGGAAATATTACACTCGGTGCCGGAACTGGTAACGGCAGTGGCACCGGAGGAGCACTTGCCTTACAGGGTGGTAACGGTGGTGGTGGTGGAGCCGACGGCGGTAGTGTCACCATTAGCGGTGGTACATCTAGTGGAGCTTTCACCGGTGGACTCATCACTGTTCAAGGCGGCGCTGCTGGTGCGGCAGTCGGCTCGGCTGGTGGTGGCGTAGCAATTACTGGCAGTGCTGGTTCTAGCACAGGTACTGGAGGATCTGGTGGACCTATAACCATAACAGCTGGTAGTGCCGGGGGCAGTGGCAGTAACAGTGGTGGTTCAATCACACTAGTGGCTGGCAGTGCCTCTGGCGGTGGCACAGTTGGTGGCGTAGTTGTGAATAATGCCGCCAACTCAACAGCGGCATTCCAAGTATTAGATACCAGCTCACATGTACTATTTAATGTTGGTACTTCAAACACCACGATTGGCATCGGTTCAACCGGTTCTTTGGCGCTGGCCAGCACAGTCAATATATCCAACACCACCGGTAACGCTACTCAAACTATTAACATTGGTGCTACCAATTCAGCCAGTAATGCTGTCTTAATTCAGGGTGGTACAGGCGCTTCGGCAATCTCGGTCCAGGCCGGCACAAGTGGAACTATCAGCATCGGGACTACCAACGCAAATACCGTGAATGTCGGCAACACAAACGGCTCAACAACTGTTTCAGTACAGGGCGGTGGCGGCATTAATATAGGTACAGGAAACGTAGCAAATACAATTCAAATCGGTAATACGGCTAATGCAATTGCCCAGACAATCAACATCGGTAATAATGCCACCGGCAGTTCCAGTACAACAGTTGTAATAGGTAACACTGTGGCTGGAACAACTACACTACAATCAGCCGGTGGAGTTGTGCTTAGCACGCTTGGCAGTGCAAATACTGATACGGTTGTCTGCCGTAACGGTTCAAATATTCTAGCTACGTGTAGTAGTACTTTTTCTACTTCTAGCAATACTTTCCTACAATCAGGCAATGCCTTTAGTGCCACAGCTGTGTTGGGTACCACTGACGCCAATGGCTTGCAAATCATTACCAACAGCGTTGGTCGATCCTACTTTGATACTTCAAATAACTTATATTTGGGCAATGCAAGCTCTGCTGGAACAGCTGCTAGTCCCAATAATTTCATAGTCTTAGGAACAGGCTCCACTACAGCCGGTAACAACGGCGGAAACCTAACTGTCAAAGGCGGCGCAGGGGCCACCGCCACAACTGGGTCAGCAGGTGGGAACTTAACACTTAATGGTGGCAATGCTGGCGGTAGTGGCGACAACAACGGTGGCACCCTGAGCCTAGACGCCGGCTCTAAAACAGGAAATGGAACAAGCTCTGTAAATATTGGAACCAGTAATGCGACTAGTATCACAGTCGGTAGTACCATAACGACCCTTGGCCTTCAAGGCGGCGCTGGCATTAACATTGCTACTGCGAACGTAGCCAATACTGTCCAGATTGGTAATACAGCCAATGCAATTGCCCAGACAATCAATATTGGTAATAATGCGACGGGTAGTTCGACTGATACGGTGACCATTGGTAACTTGCTGGGTACCAGCAGTACAACCATTAAAGGCGGTACAGGCGCCAGTGCGGTGTCGGTGCAAGCTGGAACTTCTGGGACAATCAGTCTCGGCACTACTAATGTTAATAGTATAAACATCGGCAGCAGTGCCAATGCTACCAATGTCAATATTCAAGCCGGCGCTGGAGTGAGTATTGGTACAGACAACGTAGCGGTCACACTTCAGATCGGGAATTTAACGGGTGCAACTGCTACCACAATCCAAGGCGGTACAGGGGCCAGTGCGGTGTCGGTTCAAGCCGGTACGAGTGGTACGATTGCTGTTGGAACTTCCAATGCCAATACCATCAATGTTGGCAGCACTAACGCCTCAACTACCCTGTCGCTTCAGGCCGGTGGTGGTGTAAATATTGCTACATCGAACGTAGCTAACACCGTGCAGATTGGTAATACAGCCAATGCCATTGCTCAAACGGTTAACATTGGAAACAACACTACGGTTGGTTCAACAAATACGGTCACCATTGGAAACTTGCTAAGCACTTCTTCCACAACCGTACAGGGCGGTACGGGGGCTAGTGCGGTGTCGGTGCAAGCCGGATCAGGTGGAACAATCAGCGTTGGTACAGCCAGCAGTAACACCGTAAATATTGGCAGCACTGATGCTTCAACGGCTGTCAATATTCAGGGTGGCAATGGCGTAAATATCGGAACCGATAACGTTGCTAACACCGTCCAGATTGGCAATACCGCCTACGGTATTGCTCAAACTATTAACATTGGTAATAACGCCAGTTCTAGCTCCACCGACACTGTCAGAATTGGTAACTTACTTACTACATCGACAACCACGATTCAAGGTGGAACTGGCAGTGGTGCTGTTTCAATCCAATCAGGTGCCAGCGGTACAATTAACGTTGCTACAGCCAACGCCGCTAATACTGTGCAAATTGGTAACACCGCTAATGCTGTTGCTCAAACCATTAATATTGGTAACAACAACACCGCCAGCTCCACCAACACCATTACTATTGGTAGTACTATCGGCAGCAGTGCGCTAACTCTCAAGGCGGGAAGTGGTGGAGTGACCATTACGGGCAACGCAGCTTCAACCTGGGACTTGGGCGCGGCTCATACCTTGTCACTACAAACAACCAATAATGGAGCTATCACTACTGGTAGCGGCCTAACGACGCTTGGTGGCAATGTAACTGTTGTTGGCACATACAACACCAACACCTTTACTTCTTCCTCTCTAGCGTTTGGGTCAGCCACGGCGTCGGTAAGTGCTGCCACTACCCTAAACTTGTACTCAAATAGTACAAATACCCAGTTAAGCCTGGGTAACACGGACACTTCCCTTATTGTCAACAATGGTTCTATTGAAATAACTAGTGGCACAGATGGGGTTACCGGCACGGGCCAGTCTATAAGTGTTACAGCCGGTGGGGGTGGCGGAGCTAACTCTAATGCCGGAATGGTTAATATAACAGGAGGGCTAGCGACTGGAACTGGTACCGGTGGATCCATATTGGCCACTCCGGGTGTGGGTGGCGGTTCCGCCGGGACTGGCGGCACCGGATTTTACCTGGGTGGTGTTGGTGGTGCGAGCGGTGGGACTGGTGGTCAAGCGGTGCTTCAGGGTGGAGCTGGCGGAAGTGGCAGTGGCCTTGGAGGAACCGTAATCATAAATGGTGGCCTTAACCAGGGGACGACAGATCGGGCCCCAATAATTATCAATGAGGCCACAGGGAGTAATACCATTGGTATTGGTGATGGTAATTTAACTACTGGCAAGACCCAGACAATCAACATTGGTAATGGCACTGATGCCGGTACCGGTAAGTCAGTCATAACTGTTGGCAACACTAATGGTGCCAGTTCATTAACGCTACAGGCTGGTACTGGTGATATTATCGCCCAAGGTGCTACCGCAACAAACTATACCGTCGGCACAACTACTGGTACGGGTACTATTACCCTCGGCCAATCAACCGCTGGAAACATCATTAATATCGGCAGCGGAGCTACTAGCAACGGTAACTCCCAGCAAATCAACATTGGTGCTACCAGTGGTACCGGTACTGGTAAAGCCGTCGTAACCATTGGCGAGACCAATGGCGCCAGTTCTCTGACACTGCAAGCCGGTACTGGTAACTTCATCGCACAAGGCGCAGCTTCGACTAACTACACCATTGGTACCGCCAGCGACACCGGCACAATAACGCTTGGTAATTCAACAGCCGGCAACACCATTAACATTGGCAATGGCGTTGTGGCATCAGGCAATTCGCAGACTATTAACATTGGCCACGCCGCGGCGGCCGGTAGTACCACATCAGTTCTGATTGGTGGCACTGGTGGCACAAGCGGGGTCTCAATTACATGTGGCACAGGTGCTTGTAGTTTTGGGACTGGTGGCACGGTCCACACTACAACTATAGGTTCGACAGCCGGCACCACCACCCTACAAGGCGGCGTTGCCATTAACTTAAATAACGATACAACTTTGGCTGCCAATAGAAGCCTAATTTTTGCTAGCGGAACAGGTAACTTTGATCAGTCTGCCTCCAGTGGCACATTCGATACCAGTACAGGTGTCGTACAACTGAATGGCAATACTTCAGTTACTGGTACTAAAACCTTTACAGTTAGTGGCGGACTCACCACACTGGGTGCTGGGTTAACTTTCTCTGGTACAACAGCCAGGACAATCACTGGCCCCGGCACTGGTGGTCTGACTATGACCGTAGCTAGTGGACCACTAACAGTTTCAACAACTACTTCCGGCACCCTGTCTTTGACTTCGGCTGGAGCACTGACATTCACTGGGGCTGCCGCCTCAACCTGGGACTTAGGCGCTGCTCATACCCTGTCACTACAAACAACCAATAATGGCGCCATAACCACCGGAACCGGAACGGTAACGCTCGGTGGAGACTTGGCTGTAAATGGCAGTAACCTTACCTCATCGCAAACTACTTTTAACTTATTGAACTCTGGTGTAACAACCGGCAATGTCTTAGGAGCTGCCACCACTATTACACTTGGAGCCACCAGCGGTACACTGACGGTCAGAAACGCCAATACTACCCTGGGCAACGCAGCCGGTTCAGGAGTACTGACTAATAACGGATCAACGGTTAACACTACATTAGTAGTGGCCAACGACTCAGATGGTGGCGCTCTAGGCGGCACTCCAAGTTCGCCTCTAACTGCTGCCCAGTCAGTCGATATTTATACTTCCATCTCCGTCAATCAAACAACGTCGGGACAGACAATAACACTACCGACGCCTACTGCTAGTGCTACTTACGGCCGTACGCTCTACATATCGAACATAGGTACGGCCAGCTTTATATTTAGCAATGTCAGAATCCCACCGGGAGACACCGCCACCTTAATGTGGTCAAACACCAACGGTGGTGCCTCATGGCAATTTGCCGGCGCCGGTGCTTCATCTATAGAGAACCAGAATACTTTTGACCAAAACGCCGACTTCCGAATTTCTGGTATCGGTCAGGCCAATACTAGTTTTATCAGTCCACTACATGATTCGATTACCGGTGGCTTAAGTCTAGGCACCTCCACTGCAACCAGTGTAACTGTTGGTGGTACAACCAATACCACCGCCATCACTTTG
>CAYMBM010000011.1:0-10138 GCA_964388705.1 uncultured Candidatus Saccharibacteria bacterium | reverse complement strand
CAATGGCTAAAACCGGGAAGGGCTTGCCGGGATTGTAGTCAACACCTTGATCAGATCGCGAAAGTCCCCAGGCTGGATCGGGGAACGGATTGATATAGCCCCCGCTGCTAGAACTAGTCGAGGTATTTTGTGGGTAGCCCGATCCACTTAGATCGTTGGTTGCATTAATTTGGCTGGTTCCGTCTGGTTCTAGGCTTTTATCTAGCTTGGATACGTCAGTTAGATTGTCGAGTTGTTCGAGGGCAGGCGTGCCGATAACCAACGCTGCCACCCGCTCATAGTTTGATCGCAGCTGTTGTACAAGCTGCAGATGACGTTGATAGTAGGCATCTTGGCCAGCTTGACCTTGATTGTGATAAGCCGGGTCTGATCCTTCAGCCCAAATGGCGTTGCCAGGATATTTTTGAAAATAGGTGATTGTATACATAAATTGCTCGGCTGTGGACGACGGCTTGGTTAAAACGGGAATAAGGCGGGTGTGGTTTGAGTCAGTTAAAGCTCGGGCGGTAGCTTCTACTCCGGCATCAAACGACTTAAAACTCTGTACACCGTTACCGGCGTGCGTACCAGCCACCAAATCAGGAGCCGAAATGCCCGAGTTCATGGGGTTAAACAGATCATCATTATTAATATCACCCCCCTCGCCAAAGGCAAAAGCTACCAGAGCCAGTACATGCTCTTTTGTCACAGTATCAGCCGTAGAGGATCCAGTTTTTTGGGCCACGTCTTTTAAAACTTCAATCATAAATCGTTGCAGGATATAGGGGGGGGTTAGGCCACTATTCCAGCTCCCCTGGGCTGAGCTACCGGTAGGTAGTGAGGATGAACAATCACCACCCGGATCATAAAAGGGATGGCGAAGCTGAGGGAGCGTGGCGGCAATCGCGCTACCTTGACTTATGATCATACCAACCAGACAGATGCTCAGGAGCCGTCTTAGAAACATTTTCATTACGTTTGCTGCCCGCTGGCATTCATTTGATCAATAATCTCTAGGTGAAGTCGGTAGAGTCGCCACCTAATTGCTGACTCTTGACTAAGGTATTCTTTGCTACAGTCACTAGGGACATCAGTTTGGGCGGCAGGAGTGTAGCACTTCTCAAATTGCTTATCGAGTTCACCGTTCTGGTTATGGGCGATGACCCAGCCACCGTTCGGGATTGTGTCATATGATTCGTCGTTAGTAATCTTATTGATTTCATCTGTCGACCAACCCCATTGTCCAATACCGAAATAATTGTAATCGGCCATGATATCACTAGGGTTGCCGGCGGCGTAGGCCTTTGAACCAAAGCTGCTTAAAATTGATCCAAACCAGACCTTACCATTTATTAAAGATGCAATGGTTGAACCAATGTGTGCCAGACTTGTTCGCAAGCTGTACAGGGCCGAACCAAACGAACCAGGCACAATTGCCGCAAGGTGTCCAACCAATGAGTATGGATTGTCAACGGCGAAGTAGCGGTCTTTGAAGGGTTTATCCTGATAAGACTGTCGCATATCTGCCATGGCTACTTGGCGGGTCGCCCGCGATTCGGGTGGATCAAGCGGCCGGCCATAAGCCACCCCTCGATTAACCGTAGCGTTTTGATAGTTAGTGGCTATGAAGCCGGTAGAAGCCCGATCTTCACCAGTTTCGGCACCGGAAAAGCCACCCCCCGAATAGATGCTGACCAGTTGTTGTAGTCCTACGCCAAGTCCCGAAAAGAAAGCCAGGGTAGCAATACCTTTTGGCGCCACAAAGCCTGTAGCCAGTTCCTTAAGCGAAGTAGCGGTTGCTTGCAAAAAACCCTCTTCGCCGCCAGCTGTCAGTACCGCTCCGGCCACTTCACCAACAACAATCATGGCTTGGCCCTCTGGTGTCAACACAGCATTACAAGCGGCGGTTAACTCCGGCTGGGTAAATTTTTTGACTATTCCACCAATGATCGGCCAGTGATTAGTACCTAAACTAAAAACCGACTGCACAAGGTCGTCAATGGTTGCAATAGCGCCAGTCAGTGCTCCGCCGTCAATCTTGGCTCTGGGAAGATTTTCTAGGCTAGCTGGTGAAAAACTGGCTGGGCTAGTTGAGGTCGCCTCTAGGTAAAGCGGGGAATTATTAGCTGGGGGGACATTGGGACTGCCATCCCACATACGTGAGGCTGCACCCATGGCTTCAGCATTGATGTCACCGGCTTGGCCTTGTTCAGCAGTCGTTTGAATATCGTGGGCAAAACGCTGCGCTCGACCCTCAAGCTGAGGATTGACTTGGCTCAGAGCATTATTGGCATCATGAATCATGCAATAAGTTGTGGCCACCAGTACGCCGACAGACACTTTAGACAGGGCATCTTCAAAACCAGTAACACCATTTTCGATACCAGATTTTTTCAGTCCCGTATCAACCCAATCCTTGGTCCGCAAGCGGAGATTTTTGGCCGCATCCTCCTCGATGGCCTTGCTGGTTTCATCAGCGGCTTGTTGCACATCACTTAGGGTGGAATGGGCACTTTCACCACCGTTTACTTCTTGAATCGTTTGTTCACGGGTTAAGGCTTCGGCTTCATCCGGCGACTTACCCAAAAGATCCCGGGCCTTTTGAGCCCACTTACTGGTACGAATACCAAAGTGTTCCCGGAAACCCTTAAAAAAGCTGGTTCGAAAAGTGTTCCCTTCGGCTTGTAAAACATCCGATAGGTCGTTACTGACTTTACCTAAAATGTCATTGCGGACGGTCATTTTTTCACGCCACGTCAGGTCACCAAAAGACTGCTTTGGAAGACCATCTTTTCCTGTAAACTGTTGGGCAAAGTCGTCAATCAAAAAACGCTGACCCCTTATCTCAAAACCTTGCACACCTTCGTTGGTCTGGTAAATCTTGAACTGATTGCTTTCACCGAGGTTATCCAGAGTTTTTCTGACATTGACGCCCCGTAGGCGATCAAACATTGTCCGTTCCGGGGTCGATAAACCTCGCACACTATCTTCGGTTAAGACGGCATTTTCATAGCCAATCTGAGCAAATTCTTTTCTCATAATAAGTTGCGAGGTGGCAAAGCCGGAGGTACGTATAACCGTGGCAAAATGGATAGCCTTGAAAGAGCTTAACAGTATAAATAGTAAGAGTATGGCAATACCCCCGCCACCACCGGCTCCAACGAGTAACATTAATTTTTTTCGGCGTTGTTTTAGCTTTCCGCGGACTTTGGTCTTGCCTTCGTTTTTGTAGTTAAAATTTGAATCGTCTGCCGGCGAGCTACTACCTAACTGCGAGGCTTCTGCCTCATCGGCTCGGGTACGAGGTGTATCGGCGCTACCGCCACTTTCTTCTGAATCTAAATCCGAAGGACTAAGACTAGCTCGATCTGGGTGGTCCTCGGGCACATCATCGGCTGTGCCGCTAGGTTGATTATAGCGATCTTCTAGTGATTCAGGCTGGGTTTTATCTCGCCAGCCGGGATCCCCGTTGTCGTAACTATTATTGTCCGGCCGATCATCAAGTTTTAGTGCCAAACTATTCCCTCTGATTTCTTTCTAATGTTTATTATACCCCGGGGGCAAGACGATTATTGAGGTCAATCGTGCCTTGAGGCTGGGTAATCTCACCTTGTTGAACTGCCTGAACCGGCTGAGGATTGGTGGTGATGAGCGAAGTTTCCTCCGGGCTGGCGGCAATCTGAATATGTACATGATTTTGACCGGCAAAAAACAAACCTTGGCCGACCGGAAATTGGCTCAGACGTTTCTTTTCCTCGGCAGTTAACTTAAAAACATCGGCTAACACATCGACGGCTGATGGCGATTGTTTTAGCAAGATCTGCATACTGGCATTGGCCACAATAGCTCGTCCCATACGGGAACCCATAAAGTCTTCAACGTCTTGGGTAATGGTGGTAATGCCCAGGTTGTATTTGCGGGCCCGTTTGGCCAGACTAAACAAAAAGTTGGCAGAATCTTCGTATTTCATGAGTTGCCAGGCTTCATCAACAATCAAAATGCGTTTCTTTTGGTCAGACTTGGTTTTGTTCCAGATGAAATTCAGGACAATGTACATGGCCACTGGTCGCAGTTCATCCTCTAGATCGCGAACGTTGAAGACAACCAACGGGTTGTTGATGTCTATATTGCTTTGCTGGGAGAAGATACCGGCAAACGTGCCACTAGTGTACTTGCGCAAACGTTGGGCTAACTGAGGTCCAGTGCCGCCCATATGAAGCAAGGTGTCATACAGATCATTGATGCTTGGTGGTGGCGATTTGTGGGTCAGCGGGTCATTAGTTATGCCGGCTTTGGCATAGGTTTCAATCAGGGCAGCGTCGAGATCGGCTTCTTCAACTGGTGTGAGCGCCGGGGCAATCATCGCGCCAGTTCCCTGGGCGGCCATTTGGGCTTGGGCGCCGCCCATCATTAGTCTCAACAAACCGTGAAGGGTTATTAGGTTACTTCTTAGGGCGTTGTCGGCTTCCTCGGTGTCCACGACATGCGGCAGGTCAAACGGGTTGATTCTGGTGTTCGAGGTCAAACTGAGGCGCACATAGGCACCACCAACGGCGTCAGCCATGCGTTCGTACTCGTTTTCTGGGTCGATAATAAAAATCTCGGTGCCAAACATCAGACTTCGTAAGGCTTCTAGTTTTACAGTAAATGATTTACCGGCACCAGATTTGGCAAAAACCACCGAGTTACCATTCTCGAGCGTAAATCGGTCAAAAATTACCAAACCGGAGTTATGCATGTTGATGCCGTAGAGAATACCATTGTCTTGGCTAAGATCGGCCGAAGTAAAGGGAAAGCTGGTACTGAGCGCGCCGGTGTTCATATTACGGCGAATTTGTAGTTGATCAGTAAATTGCGGCACGGTGCTGTTTAAGCCCTGCTCTTGCTGCGAACTGGCTGGTTTAGAGTACACCAGCTGTTGGCCTAGTAACGATTCTACCTTGTGGGCCACAAATTCTAGTTCATCCAATGATCCAGCATAGATGGTAAAATACATGCCAAACCGGAAGAAACGCTCTTCGCCGACCTGCAACTTATCGCGCATTTCTTCGGCGTCCAAAATAGCCGCTTGCTTGCCCGGATCACGCACTCGACCTTTTTCAGAATCAATCTGAATTCCGGCCTCCAATTGACCAACTTTTTTACGCAGATTTTCCAACACCACTTGACTCTCCACCGGGTAGATAAACATTGATAAATCCATGATTTCATCAATATTTACCATACTGCCTAGCCAACCAGTAAAAATTTGCCTGGGGTAGCCATAAACGTAGAAGGTTCGGGCTAGCCGCGTACCAATCTGAAAATGAGTGGACGAAAATTCTAGTGAGCTGGGGGCAATAAAATCTCTGAGAGCCGTAATGCCCTTTTGAAAAGCGGCGTTAACCTCTTGTTGTTCGCGTTGTCGTTGCTCTTCAGCTAAGGTTACGGGGTCTAGTTTTGGTTTCTTAGCCATTATTGCTGTAGCTCCTTATCGAGGTTTGGTTGCGGGGCCATCCCCTGACCTTTGCTAATAATCGGTGCCGCCAAATCATCAAAATTTTTGAGCTGTTGCCGAGTAGCCGTATCCGGATTGTAGGTGTCGTAATACAGTTCAATAAGCTCTTGGGTATCAAGCGGTAGGCCTTGAATATTGCATTGCAATAAACCGGCCAGGACAGCCTGGACGCGATTTCGCAGCTCATCTTTGGCTTTGGTAAGGTCGGCTTCGTTCACGGTGACATGTTCCTCCTTGCTGTTAAACAAGCTAAACAGTCCCGAGAAGAAACTTTTGCTAGAGGCCAGCGCTCGCTGTGGGTCCAGGATGGGAAAAAATGGCACTACCAGGTAGAACTTTTTGTCCATGATATTGGTTTGCAAGGACAAATTATCAATATAGCTAATGTAGTCTTCCATTAATAGCGCCAGCAACATATTGTCATGCTCGCTGCGGATTTTATCCAGTCGCTCAATATAGGGCCGTAGGTCAACCTTTTGCGAGCGAATAAATATTTGCACCGGGAAATACAAAGAATTTAAGAAGCCCTGGTAAGCCATTTCGACGGCTTCTCGTTCGCCAGGGCTCATCAAGTCAAAGTTGATTGATTTGACCATGATAACCGAGCGAAACGAACCATCATTCATAATGACAATACCATCGCGAATTTCGGCAATTTGCAGGGTGTTTTGGGTACTATTAGGGTTACTTTTTATCGGGTGAACAGACGTTACTTTGCTGGCTTCGGCTGGCTGGCCGGGTATAGGTGGTTGCGGTGGTTGGGCAGTTGGTGCCGGCGCTTGATAAGCATTGGCAGATAAAGGGCTTTGACTGGCAGCGACGGCCGGCTGGTCACCATATTGACCATACGCCGAAGCACCTGCAGGCGAGGCTGGCCTTGGTTCTGGAACAGTTGGAAGCTGATTATTGGTGTTAGGATCCATTGAATATATTAACCCACCCTATTCGGGTCATGACCTCGCCGTGACTAGCGGAGCGATATAACCACTTCGTCCTGCGGTGGTTCTTTGCCAGCCCGATCAGCTTGGCGAGCAATAGTAGCCACGTTTAGGTCGTCATTATTAGCAAGTTCAAGTATAACAGGACCAGGGGTTGGTGTCGAAGTTGCTTGTGCTTTTGGAGTGGGTGATTTTGTTGCAGTTGTGCCCTTTGCACCGGCAGTCGATGAATCAGTCAAATCAAGGGGTTCAACTGCTTGGGCGGCTGCCGATTTCACAATCACTGGTTCATCAGTTGTTGGGGGGTTTGGTAGCAACGGGGGGCTACTAGAAAGTTTGGAAGAATTAGCCGCCGGACTCGGAACGACCACTTGTGATTTCGAAGAAGAGGTGTAGCCAGCTGGTGTGGCTGCCGGTTGATTTATAAACCAGTAATCTGCCGAAGGCGTCTGTGTTTGACCAGTGACTGTGGCCGGCTCAGTCGCAGCTTGCTGCATGCGGGTCATGGCTTGCTGACGATGAGCCTTAGAAGAGGTATTAATCATGCTATTAAAATTCTGAGCCGTGGGGTTACTCTGCTCGTCCATAATGTCATCACCTGGAGTAATATCGTAGCCAGGCACATCTTGGGGTAATGTTGACGGATCCACCAGTCGGTCTGACTGGTACTGTATGTACGAGGGAGTACTATACAAGTTTAGGCTGGCGTTTTTTACGGCCCAGCCGCGACTATCAATGGTGTTGGCCAGCGCATGCAGGCGGCTTTTGACCTCAGTTTGCGACAGTCCATTGGTCAAAACTTGCTCAACATGTTTGGGAGCGACGATATTCACCAATTGCTTCATGCCATTTTGGTCCCAAATCCGCCGCCGCGGTTTTAGAAAGAAACGAACTTTGGCTAGCAACCAGACCTCTGTTGACTGGTCTTTTCCCCAGGGCCAGGCCAAAAAACCACCAAATAAAATGACCGGCGATAATACCGCCGCAACCACCCATGTCCCTTTGGTAAAACCTATGAAGCTCAGATAACAACTTACGATTGTGATAGCGCCATAAATAAATTGTTTCAGGGTCAGTGGACCCAAAAACTTATCTTCGGCCTCAATATCTTGCAGAACTTTATATGTTGCCATTACTGGCTCTAGTATAAGCCATTTTGGCGACTAATAAAGCAAAGCATCTATGACCCAACGGATTAAATAGCTAACGTCGTATGTTAACGCTTGCGTTGAGCTTTTTGAGATCGGAAGTATGCATAAACATCACTTCGAACTTGATCTCTTAACTCTTCGAAGGGCACGTCTTCGTCTTCCACGCTTGCAAGAACATTATCAATCATCCTGTCTGTAATTCGGTCAATCTCGGGCTGGATTACAAGCCATTTACCATCTACTTCCTCTAGGAGCCGTTCTTGGTCTTCAGACAATGTACCGTCCCCCTTAGCCTCCATCAACTTTCTCTTGAGCGTGCTATGCTCATCGCGGATAGATTCAGCTAATTTAGCAGTTTGCTCAGATCCAAGCAACGAATCGTCTGTTCGTTCTGTTGATGTTTCTGTGGAATGACGCGTTGTTGTGGTTGATTTACTTGTGTCGCCAGACCCTACTCTTTGGTCTATCCTCGGAGTTCGATCTGTTGAGAGCCGCGAGGTAGTCCCTCTTATGCGAGAGTCATCATCGCCTTCTTCATCTTCACGTGCTTTCTTCTTGGGATCAGGTGTTACCAGCCTCATGGCCTCGTTTAGAGATATGCCGCCACTTTTACTCGTTAGTCGAACAGGTTCAACGGTGGGGTAAGTACCATTCTCAATCCGGCGAATTTGTTCTAGGATTCGCGCATATTCTGGGCTGTCAGGAATGGGTGTTGGCTCTGGATCTGGTTCAAGCACCGGTTCGTCAGGCGACATTATTTCTTCTGGCTTCCTTTCCCTTTTAAATATATCTTCATAACGCTTAGTTTCGAGTCTTCGAAGTCTGCGGACTAACTTGTCATAACCACCTACCTGATACTCTCCTTTAGAGTTAAATGAATGATCAGGAATTACACTCAAAAGCAAATCTACTTGGCTTCTCCACAAATGGTTTTCTCTAAAGTTTATAGGTTTATTTTGTGCAATTTCAGGGGAAAGCCTCTCAATGTTTACTGCTGCTGGTCGTCCTATTCCTAGTCGGCGCATTGGGCGTTCATAAGAGCGTATAAGCCTATTAAGTATTCGCTGTTTTGAACGGTCAGCTGCTTGAGCATTTCGGCCAGCTAAGGCCATAGCATTACGCTCATGCTTGGGGTGCCGCCCAGAAGCAAGTTCTCGCGCAAGTGCGTCTTTATCATGTATGACGTCGCCCCAAGGTGCTTCATGTCGATATTGATTACGGGTGCGGTTATTGATGGCATCGGCTCGCCGATTGGCCCTGATGGCAAATAGTTCTTGCCAGCGAGAGCGAGGTCTTGGAACTCGCTTATACCCAGGAACACTATCTTGATCTTCCGGAGAACGAGGAGCCCATACTGCAGTAGCATCGTAGAAATCTCCACGCTGTTTTCTATAACTACCGGCAAAGAAGGACGCTTGATCAAACGGTCCCGGTTTCATGCTATGAAGTGAAACCAGATCGTCATCATTAGTCGGTAATTCATCTAGACCCATTAGTGCTTCATGGTGAGCACGAGCATTACCATATCTGAAGCTATCATCAGCATTGCGCCTTGTTTGTCGTCCCCCCAAAAACGCCTGGCGGCGAGCTGATAGCCAGCCTCTTAAGCCTCTAGGTGCGACTATCTGGGCCTCAACAGGGAGTAGTGGAATTTCTATTGATTCAGGATCAGGCTGAAATGGAATAAATTCAAGTGCAGGCGGAGGGGGTGGTGGACCCGTCTCTAGAGCTGGAGGAGGAGCAGGAGCAGCTACCGCAGGTGGCGGCGGCGGACCCTCTGGTGAATAACCGGGTGAAGCGTGAGACATACTTGTAGTATATCATATTACTCTGTTGAAGTCAACCGTAAGTGTTATTAACCCGGGGGTTCAGGAGGTCCGGGAGGTTTGAAGCCGCCTCCATTCGCACCAGGTACCGGACGGTTCCTTTGGGCATATTCAGCCTGCGCTTCCTCGAGAGTTGATCGGCCATAGTCTTTGCGGCGATTCACAAATTCTGAGTTACCGCCCATCTGAGCACGTACAAAGTCCCCAATGGTTTGTCCTTTCATGAGTGTCGTTCCATCGGGCAGCTTAATTTCCGGTATACCCGAACTTTGACTGAATAATTCATTGGCAAAAGAGTTAGCGCTGTTAGGCGAAGCACTACTCATGGCATCGTAAAGGCCGGCTGCCCCAGCTACCGCCGCACTTAGATCATCCATAGAATATTGTGCGCCAGTTTCGGGGTTAACTCGTTGATTCATAATACCTTCAGCAATCCCCTGTATACGTTTACGGTGAGCCTTGGCAAACGCCGCAGCACTCGATGGCTTACCATAAATGGCCTGACCGGCCGAAGCTGAGCGCGAGGCGTCTTCCATGATTACGTCATTGGCCGATTCATGAATTCCTGCATCTCCTGGACGATCACGAACTCTCCTTAGTTGGGCGGCCCAGGTGGCATAGCCGGCCACTCCAGCCATTTGGCCGGACTGGGTAAGCGATGTACGGATTTCTGCCAGAGCCGCCCCAGCACCAGACTCGTCAGTGCCGTAGGCATCATTTATGTCATCGAGCACGGCTGCCGCGTCA